>DAIETC010000070.1 GCA_027345905.1 Kineosporiaceae bacterium
ACCTGCGGGTGACGGACCCGGCGCAGGCTGGACACCTCGCGGGCCAGTCGCGCGCGGGCGTCCGGGTCGTGGGCGACGTGCGCGCGCAGCACCTTGATCGCCACAGCCCGCCCGGCGCCGTCCAGACCAAGGTGCACCACACCCATGCCGCCCTCGCCCAGCCGGTGCAGCAGGCGGTAAGGCCCAAGGTGGGTCACCTCGGCCATCGTGCGCTCCCCGGCCATGACCTCACGGTACGCGAGCCGGGGCCGCCCATGGGTGAGGCCGCGTGGCGTTGCGCGCCTCGCCGAGCGGTCCCACGACGGCGCGGCTTAGGGTGGGCCGGACCGACTGTGAGGAGCTGACACCGGTGGCCGCGGCCGCACAACAGTACGACCTGGTCGTGGTGGCGAACCGACTGCCCGTCGACCAGGTGCGCGATCCGGACGGCACCGTGCGCTGGACGCCGAGCCCGGGCGGGCTGGTGACCGCCATGGAGTCGGTGATGTCGGGTCGCGAGGGCGCCTGGGTCGGCTGGTCCGGGGACGCCGGTGACGCCCAGGCGCCCTTCGACCAGGAGGGCATGCATCTGCACCCGATCGGTCTGTCGGCCCAAGACGTCGAAGACCACTACGAGGGGTTCAGCAACGAGACGCTGTGGCCGCTGTACCACGACGTCATCGTGCCCGCGCGCTACCGTCGGCGCTGGTACGAGGGCTATCGCCGGGTCAACCACCGGTTCGCTGCGGCCGCCGCCCAGCTGGCCGCGCCGGGCGGGACCGTCTGGGTGCACGACTACCAGATGCAGCTGGTGCCGGCCATGCTGCGCGAGCTGCGGCCCGACGTCCGCATTGGCTGGTTCGACCACATTCCGTTCCCGCCGGTCGAGCTGTTCGCCCAGCTCCCGTGGCGCCGGGCGATGATCGAGGGGTTGCTCGGTGCCGACCTGCTGGGCTTCCAGCGACGCGCGGACGCGGAGAACTTCCTGCGCGTGTGCCGGCGGTTGCTGTCGCTGCCCACCCGCGGGCACACGGTGGCCGTCCGCTCGGACGACGGCACGCAACGCATCGTGCGGGCCGCCGCGTTCCCCATCTCGATCGACGCGGCCGGGCTGGAACAGCTCGCGCGCACCCCCGAGGTGCACGAGCGGGCGCAGCAGATCCGCAAGGACCTGGGCGACCCCGAGCACGTGCTGCTCGGCGTTGACCGCCTGGACTACACCAAGGGCATCCGGCATCGGCTCAAGGCCTACGAGGAGCTGCTGGCCGACGGCGTGCTGCGTCCCCCCGAGACGGTGCTCGTGCAGGTCGCGACCCCCAGCCGCGAGCGCGTGGCCGCCTACATCGAGCTGCGCGAGCAGGTGGATGCGACGGTCGGGCGGGCCAACGGGGACTACGGGCGCCTGGGTCACCCCGCGATCCACTACCTGCATCAGACCCACAGCAAGTTCGAGATGGCCGCCCTCTACCTCGCCGCCGACGTCATGCTGGTCACGCCGCTGCGCGATGGCATGAACCTGGTCGCCAAGGAGTACGTCACCTGCCGGTACGACGAGGGCGGGGCACTCGTGCTCAGCGAGTTCACCGGCGCGGCCGGTGAGCTGGACCGCGCGTTCGTGTGCAACCCGCACGACATCGGCGGCCTGAAGTCCAACATCCGCCAGGCGCTGGACGCCGACCCACGGGACAAACGGCGCCGCATGCGCGCGATGCGCCGGCGGGTGCGCGAGCACGACGTGCAGCGCTGGGCGGACACCTTCCTCAGCGCCCTCGACACCCCCCAAAACCCTGCATGATCATGCAATCCCGGTGCGCTCATCCCCTGAGCCGCAGGTGGGAGCGCCGCCATGACTGAGCCACTGCTCGCGCAGCTACGCGAGCTGCTTGCCCACCGACCGGTCCTGCTCGCGCTGGACTTCGACGGTGTCCTGGCCCCGCTGGTCGACGTGCCCTCGACGGCCCGGGCCCTGCCCGGGACTGCTGAGCTGCTCGCCGCGCTCGCTCGGGTCGAGGGAGTGCAGGTCGCTCTGGTCTCCGGACGCTCGCTGGCCGACCTGCGCCTCGTCGCGCAGGTGCCGGCGAACAGCGCGCTGCTGCTGGTCGGCAGCCATGGCGCCGAGTGGGGCGACGCAGGACTGGCTGCGACGGGACCCACGCTCGACGACGACGCCAGGCAGCGCCTGGCCCTCGTGCGCTCGGCCTTCACGACGATCGCGGCCCGCCACCCCGGCGTGCACGTCGAGACGAAGCCGGCGGGCGTCGTCCTGCACACCCGCGCGGCGTCTCGCGCTGACGCGGCCTCGGCCACGGCTGCCGGCCTGGCGGCGGCAAGTGCCGTGCCCGGAGCCCGGGTGTCGCAGGGCAAGGAGGTCGTGGAGGTCAGCGTCGTCAGGGCCGACAAGGGCTCGGCGCTGAACCGGTTGCGCGACGCCCTCGCAGTGCGGGCCGTGCTGTACGCCGGCGACGATGTCACCGATGAGGACGCCTTCGCTGTGCTGGGGCCGGGCGACATCGGCATCAAGGTCGGCCCCGGGCCGAGCCGCGCGGCGTACCGACTGCCCGACCCCGCAGCCGTCCAGTCCCTGCTGCGGACCGTCCTCGGCCTCGCCGTCCCGACCTGATCACCTACGTGCGCGGGCGGCCCGCATCCGTCGACAGCAGGCGGTCGATGTCGTACCGTCACACGTGCACACCGTCGTGCGGGGCCTCCGCTGGCGGCGCACCCTCCACTCGGACCGTCCGGCACGTTCCTGCCGGTGAAGGGAAGGACCCAGCATGGCTACCGTCACCTATGACAAGGCGAGCCGCATCTACCCCGGCAGCGAGAAGCCGGCCGTCGATGCTCTGGACCTGCAGATCAAGGACGGCGAGTTCCTGGTGCTC
>DAIETC010000119.1 GCA_027345905.1 Kineosporiaceae bacterium
GTGTGGGGTGACCAGCTCGTCGACCAGCGCATCCAGCTCGTGCAGGTCGGCGCCGGCGTACCGGCGATACACGGCCCGCAGGAAACCGCCCCGGTCGCGGCGTTCGGCGCCGATGTAGGACGGCACGCGGCGCAGCAGGGCCCCGGCCTCGCGCAGCCGGGTGGCCCGGTCGAGCTCGGGCAGGCGCAGCCACAGGTAGGTCTCGATGACGTTGCTCGACATCAAGGTGCCGTCCATGTCGAACACCGCGAGCACGCCGGCGGGGTCGCCCTCGAGACGGCGCGGTGCCGGCTCGTTCACGGCCTGGCGCCGGGCGCGGATCACGTCGTACCGGCGGATCGGCTCGGTGACCGAGGGACAGTGGATGTCGCGGATGTAGGCCGTCCAGTCGATGACGCAGGTGTCGAAGCCGAACGGTTCGAGGTCCGCGGGGTCCAGTGCGCGGTGCAGGGCCAGGGTGTGGTCGTCGACGAACTGCAGCTCGACCTGGGTGTAGGAGCGGTACAGGTCGAGGTAGCGGCGCAGGAAGTCCAGGCGCTGCTTGGTGCGGTCCAGCTCGCGGGAGAACTCCCGGGCGCGGTCACTGCGTGGGGCCAGGCTCAGGGCCCGGTCGGCCAGCCGGTGCGCTCGCTCGCCGTGCACCAGCAGCCGCTCGACCCGCCGGGACCCGGGGAAGCGCCAGGTGGGCAGGGCGACGGCGCCGCGTTCGCCGAGCTCGAACGGGTGCCGTTCGAAGTACTCGCGCACCAGCTCGTACAGGCGTCGGAAGGTCAGCGGGTTGCGCGCCCCGGATGAGACGTGGAAGTACTGCGGCACACCGGGTTCAGGACTCGTCGCGCACACCGCGAGGATGGCGTTGACAACGTGGTCGACCGGGACGATGTCGACGACCGAGTCGGGGGCGGCGGGGAACTCGGGCATCTCGCCGCGTCCGTAGGCCAAGATGATCGGCTCGGCCATCTTGAAGCCCTCGATCCAGCCCGGGTGCGGGCAGAGCAAGGCGGACTCGATGATGCTCGGGCGCACGATGCTCACGGGGATCGCCGGCGCACCTGGGACGTCGGCGCTGGCCCCGCCGGTGAACTCCTCGACGACCCGCTCGCCCATGGCCTTGGTGAAGGTGTAGACGTCGGTCCAGCCCAACGAGCGGGCCCGCTCGCCGCCAGCCGCCTTCTGCTGGTCCTTGACCCACTCGCGCCTTCGCCGCTCGGCGTCCTGGGCGGTGGTGATCGGCCCCGCCCGGCCGTGCTCGCGCTCGGCCCGGGCGCTGAGCTGAGCCAGCACGCCAGGCGCGCGGGAGTCGTCCTCGAGGCGCTGGGCCAGCCGCCGACCGGCGTCGCGCTCGACCCGCCAGTCGGTGCTGTGCTCGACCCGGCGCTCGGGCACCGGCCCGCGGCGGCGACCGCCGACGTACGCCGTGGACACGTGGACGTAGTGGATGGCCCGCCCGCCCGCCTGGCTGGCCTGCAGAACCCGGCGCAGCAGGGCATGGGTGCCGTCGACGTTGGTGGCGAACGCCTCCTGGATCGGCGGGTCGAACGAGACGTCGCCGGCGCAGTGCACGACGACGTCCAGGTCGGGCGGCAGCTCGGGAACGGCCGCCAGGTCACCCTCGATGACCTGGACCCGCGCCAACAGCGCCTCCAGGCTGCCGGCCCGCTCGCGCGCCGCGGCGAACGTCGGCCCGCGCAGCAGACCCGCGACCCGCTTGATCCCGGGCTGGCCCGATTTCGGGCGTACGAGCACCACCGGGATCGTGCCGGGCAGGTCGGTCAGCAGCCGGTGCAGCAGGGCCTGGCCGACGAAGCCGGTCACGCCGGTCAGCAGGATCCGGCGTGCGTCCAGCGTGTCCCGCAGCCGCACCGATCCTCCTGTCTTGGCGTAGTGATCCCCTGCGGCATCCAACCACCTCGGCGCCGCGGGCCGAGCCTGCGCGTGGCGCGGGCTCACAGCCGGTGCCCAGGCGGCGCACATGCTGGGTCAAGGCAAGCGCGACATCATCGAGGTCATGACGCCTTCGGCTCGCGCCCCGGACCAGCTCGCCGCCGGCACGGGCGACCGGGTGGCGTTCGTCGAGCAGATCATGGGGATGCCGATCAGCCTGCACGTGCGCGGGCCCGCGGCCCGGGGGGCGGGCGTCGCTGCCGCGGCGGCCCTGGTCTTCGCCGAGCTGCGCGAGGTGGACGCGCTGTTCAGCACCTACCGCCCGGACAGTCAGGTCAGCCGGATCGACGCGGGGACGCTCGCGCTGAGCGACGCGCACGCGCTCGTGCAGGAGGTGTGCGAGCTGGCGGTCTTGGCCCGGGCGCGCACCGGGGGCCTGTTCGACGTGCACCTGCCGATCGGGGAGCGCCGGGTGTTCGACCCGTCCGGCCTGGTCAAGGGTTGGGCGGTCGAGCGGGCCAGCCGGCACCTGGGGCGGCTGCAGGGCCACGACTTCTGCCTCAACGCAGGCGGTGACGCGACCGTCGGCTGCTGGGACGCCGCCGCGCGGCCCTGGCGGGTGGGCGTGCAGGACCCGCGCACGTGCGACGCGTTGCTCGCCGTGGTCGAACGTCGCGACGGTGCCGTCGCGACGTCCGGGACCGCCGCACGCGGTGAGCACCTGGTCGACCCGCGCGACGGCTCACGGCCGGCGGCGCTGCTCTCGGTGACGGTCGTCGGCCCCTCGCTGACCTGGGCCGACGTCCTGGCGACCGCGGCCTTCGTGCGTGGCACCGACGCTGCGCAGTGGTTGCGCGGCCAGGTGGGCTACGAGGCGCTGGTCGTGCACGCTGACGGTCGTGCTGAGCGGACGCCGGGTCTGCAGCTGGCGGGCGTCGGGGCGCCGCTCACGCCACCCACCGGTGGCGGGCAAAGCTGACGGCGAGCCAGCCGAGGGCGGGCAGGCACAGCAGCGGCACGGCGAACCGCACCCAGCGCCAGCCGGGCCGGTGCAGCAGCTCGGCGAGCAGCAGGTACCCCGGAAACCAGGTGAGCGCGTACCTCGGCGTCGACACGATCAACGTGGAGCAGACCAAAACTCCCACGCTGAGGCCCACGTAGGTCGCCTCCGGCCAGTGCCGGCGTCCAAGGAGCACGGCCAGCAGCGCCAGGCCGGCGAGGACGAACGCCAGGTCGGCCCAGCGCGCCACCACCAGGTCGGTGGTCGTGGCCGACCCGATCGCCGCCCAACCGGCGGCGATGCCCTGCCAGGGCCAGGCGGTACGCCGCTCCCAGCCCACCGCCTGCGCCTGCTGCCACGCGTTCCACGACCCGGTCAGGTGCGCGAGATAGCCGACCCAGGCGCCGACGGCGAGCACCGGCAGCAGCAGGGCGAGCAGGTCGGTGCGCGGACGGACGCGTCCGTCCCGACGCAGCTGCCCGGCGTACATCACCAGCAAGCCGGCCAGCAGGAACAGCCCGTTCACGCGGACGACGGCCGCCCCCGTCGTGAGCAGCCCGGCCACCCACCAGCGGCGGCGGGCGGCGGCCCACCACGCACCCAGCGACAGTGCGAGGAACAGCGACTCGCTGTAGGCGACGGTGAAGAACAGGCCGTACGGTGCCACCGCGAGCAGCACGACGGCCGTGGTGGCGCCCCGTGGGCCGATGCGCTCGCGCGCCAGGTGCCACAGCAGGACTGCCGCCGCCAGCCCGGCTACGGCGGTGACCGCGAGGGCGCTGGCCCGGGTGTTGTCGCCGGTCAGCGGCCTGGCCAGCGCGATCAGGAGCGGGTACCCCGGGAAGTACGCCTGGTCGCAGCAGGGCAGGCCCGGCGGTAGGTAGCCGGTATCGGCAATCCGCACGAAGTGCAGGGAGTCCCACCACACGAACCGCTGCAGCACCCAGTCCGCGGGCGCCTGTGCGCGGCGGGCGGCGTCGACCCCCATGAGCGCGCTCGCCCCCAGGACGAACCCCACCAGGGCCACCCGGCTGGCCAGCCACACCCCCACGGCCGTACCCACGCCGACGGCGGTGCGCGTGCCAGGCCTGGTCACCGGGTCATCGTCGCAGGCCGGGCGCGTGGCTGGTCGTTGGCACCGGACGCCGCCGCGGCCATAGGTTTGGCGCACCGCCACCCGGGCCGTGGTGGCCAGCAGACGCACAGGAGCAACCATGCCGATCGCCACCTCCGAGGTCTACGCCGCGATGTTGGATGCAGCCAAGGCCGGCAGCTACGCGTTGCCGGCCATCAACGTCACGTCGTCGCAGACGCTGAACGCGGCTATCGCCGGGTTCGCCGAGGCGCAAAGCGACGGCATCGTCCAAGTCTCGACCGGTGGCGCGCAGTACCTGTCGGGCAGCCGCGTCAACGACATGGTCACCGGCTCGGTGGCTCTCGCGGCGTACGCGCACGAGGTCGCGAAGAAGCACGACGTACACATCGCGCTGCACACGGACCACTGCCCCAAGGACAAGCTCGACACGTTCGTGCGGCCGCTGCTCGCGATCTCCCGCGAGCGGGTGGCGCGCGGGCAGGAGCCGCTGTTCCAGTCGCACATGTGGGACGGCTCGGCGGTGGCCCTGCAGGAAAACCTGGCGATCGCCCGCGAGCTGCTCGAGGAGGCGGCGGCGGCCCGGATCGTCCTCGAGGTCGAGGTGGGCGTCGTCGGCGGGGAGGAGGACGGGGTCGTCGGTGAGATCAACGAGAAGCTCTACACGACGCCGCAGGACGCGCTCGACACGGCTGCTGCGCTCGGCCTTGGCGAACACGGCCGCTACATGGCCGCGCTGACCTTCGGCAACGTGCACGGGGTCTACAAGCCGGGCAACGTCACGCTGCGCCCGCAGATCCTGCTCGCGGCTCAGCAGGCGGTGGGCGAGAAGTACGGCCGCGACAAGCCCCTCGACCTGGTGTTCCACGGCGGCTCGGGCTCGCTGGCCTCGCAGATCAGCGAGGCGATCGGGTACGGGGTGGTGAAGATGAACATCGACACCGACACGCAGTACGCCTTCACCCGCCCGGTCGCCGACCACATCCTGCGCAACTACGACGGCGTGCTCAAGGTCGACGGCGAGGTCGGCAGCAAGAAGCTGTACGACCCGCGGGCCTGGGGCAAAGCCGCCGAGGCGGGTCTGGCCGCCCGCGTCGTCCAGGCCTGCCAGGACTTGGACAGCGCCGGACACCACCTGCGCTGACCCACCTCACCCACACCCACCTGCACCCGCTCCGGGGTGGAGAGGAGGATGGGCGGATGGATGAGCACCAGCACCACAACCTGATGGGCGGACCTGCGCCGACCCTGCTTGCCCCCGAACCCGAGCAGACGGTCAGTGCAGCCCTGGACGCCGGGCGCTCGGCCAGTGAGCTCGCCGCCGAACACCCTGCGGCCAGCTTGCCCTGGGCGGTGCTCGCCGAGGATGCGCTGGCGGGGGGCCGGGTGATCGAGGCGTACGCCTACGCCCGCACCGGCTATCACCGGGGGCTGGATGCGCTGCGCCGCAGTGGTTGGAAGGGGCACGGCCCGGTGCCGTGGGAGCACGTCCCCAACCGGGGCTTCCTGCGGGCACTGCACGTGCTCGGCCAGGCGGCCGCGCAGATCGGCGAGCAGCCCGAGGCGACGCGGTGTCAGACCTTCTTGCGCGACTGCGACCCGGCGGCTGTGACTGCCCTGACCTAGACCAAGGCCTAGACCGGCCTAGACCTGGCCTGGACCTGGCCTGGACCTGGCCACACGACGTGGCGCCGACCGAGAGCGGCCGGCGCCACGGGCTCCATGTCCCCCTGCTGCATGGAGCCTCGTGCGGCCCGCGGTGGGGCGCACGATCGGGTGCGCCTCGTCCCCGCCGGCGGGGCGCAACGACATCGATAATGCCCTGGATGCTCTCGCAGCGCCTGTCCGTTTGATGCCAATGGCAGTAATGTGCCGAGGATGAGAGCGGCCCCGGACTGGCGCGACACGCCATGAGCACGGTGCTGGGCGTGATCGGGGCGGACGAGGACTGTGAGCTGTTCTACCGCTGCATCCTGCGCGGGGCGGGCCATGACCTTGCCGGGCACGCGGCAACCCTGCGCTGGCCGCTTGAGCGCGCGCAGCTGGCGCTGAGCGCCCTGGCGGCGGCGGGGCTGGCGCGCGCACAGCCGGACGGCACGTTGCATGCGGAGGATCCCCGCACGTCGATCTCGCGGCTGATCGAGCGAGAGAGCGCGAAGCTGGAGCAGCGCCGACGCGACCTGGAGGAGGTTCGGGCCGCGGTCAGCGACTTTGCGGCCGAGCACCGGGCCGGCGGCCAGGGCGGCTCCATCGCCGCCACCGCCCTGGAGGTCATCCCCCCGCAGGCCGAGGCGGGCATGGTCGAGGAGCTGCTGCGCACGACCAGCGGCGTCCTGCGTTCAGCGCATCTGGACGTCGGCACCGGCCCGGCCATCGACCCCACCGTCTACCGGCTGGCCCGCGAACAGGTCGCGAGCGGTCGCGGGCTGAGGTCGGTGTACCCCGCGAAGGTGTTGGACGACCCGGTCCTGCTGCAGTGGGTCACGGACTGGGCCGCCGTCGGCGAGCAGCAGCGCGTCGTCGAGGCGGTGACGCATGAGTTCGTCGTATTCGGCGAGGAGGCGGTGGTGGCGCCGCCCCACTGGGGCAGCACGCAGGGCGGGACCGTCGTGATCCGGCTGCCGCTGCTGGTCCATGCGTTCACCCGGCTCTTCGAGGACGCCTGGTCGAGCGGCCTACCGGTGCCGGACCCCCACGACGTCCAGGACCTCTCCGCCCGCCTGCTCACCCTGCTCGCGGCGGGGCTGAAGGACGAGGCGATCGCCCGCTACCTCGGGGTCGGCGTCCGGACGGTGCGCCGGCGCGTGGCCGAGCTGATGGCCGAGCACGGCGTGCACACCCGCTTCCAGCTCGGCGTCGCCGCCGAACGCCGCACCTTGCTGGGGCGCCCACCGCGGACGGGGCCAGCGGGCGGCGACCGCGTGGTTCGCTAGCCTCACCGTGGCCGCCGGTGCGGCCAGGCGCCGGAGGCCGGACAGGAAGCAGGTGCAGCAGATGCCCGCGATCGTGCTCGTGGGGGCCCAGTGGGGAGACGAGGGCAAGGGCAAGGCCACCGACCTCCTGGGCAGTCGGGTCAACTACGTCGTGAAGTTCAACGGCGGCAACAATGCCGGCCACACCGTGGTGATCGGCGAGGAGAAATACGCCCTGCACCTGCTGCCTTCCGGCATCCTCACCCCCGGATGCGTTCCGGTCATCGGCAACGGGGTGGTCGTCGATCTCGCCGTACTGTTCGAGGAGCTGCGTGACCTCGAGGTTCGGGGCATCGAGACCTCCCGCCTGCTCGTGAGCGCCGACGCGCACCTGATCCCGCCGTACAACCGCGTGCTGGACAAGGTGACCGAGCGATTTCTCGGAAACCGCCGGATTGGGACCACCGGGCGCGGCATCGGGCCCACGTACGCCGACAAGATGAACAGGGTCGGCATCCGGGTGCAGGACCTGTTCGACGAG
>DAIETC010000134.1 GCA_027345905.1 Kineosporiaceae bacterium
GGCGCACCGGTGCACCGGCCGCGGGGTCGCCGTACGAGCTGGAGCCGGCGTACCGCGGCCGGTGGGCCGTCTGCCCGGGGTCGGTGGGGCGGTGCACACCGAAGCCGGGTGGCGCGTCGGGGGCACGGCGGCCGTCGTCGGGCATTCCTCAACGGTAGGCGCTGGCACCGGCGTCCGCGGACACCACCTCGGACGCCGCAGGGCCGGCCGAGCGCCAGCACCACCGGACAGCCCAGGCCAGCATCGCCGCGACGGCCAGGGCACAGGCTCCGGCGACCACGAAGGTCAGGCGCGGGCCGAGCACTGCGCCGGCCACGCCCCCCAGTGCCAGGGCCAGGATCGAGAACGCGCGCGAGGCTCCCATCGCGGCGGCGAGCGCCTGCCCACGCGAGTGCTCCGGGGTGCGCAGCATGAGCAGTGCGGACGCCGAGGTGTTCAGCACCCCGTTGGCCACCCCGAGGCCCAGCCAGGCGCCGGCGAGCACCAGCACGGTCGCAGACAGCCCCGCCGTGAGGATCATGAGGGCCTGCGCCGCCGCGGCCAACACCACCCAGCGCACCCGGCCGGCCAAATCGGTGTCACGCCCACCGAGCAGCGAGCCGGCGACGATCCCCAGGCCGGCCACCATGCCGACCATCCCGAACTGCGTCGCCGACCCGTGCAGCACGTCGCGCACCAAGAACACCTCGACCACGTTCGTCGCCTCACCCACGACGATGTAGGCCATCAGGCACGCGAAAACCGGCCCGAGCACGGCGTCCCGGGTGAGCAGACGCACCCCGTCCAGGGCTCGCGGGCGCGGCTCGTCGGCCAGGCTCGCCCGGCCGCCACGCCGCGTTCGGACGACGAGCGCGGCCAGGGCGAGGACGGCGAAGGTCGCCGCGTCGGCGAGCATCGCGAGGCGAAAGCCGCCCAGCCCGGTGAGCAGGCCGCCCAGCGCCGGGCCCGCGACGGCTCCCGCCGTCATGAGCGCGGACAGGGCGCCTTGAGCACGGGCGATGTCCGACTCGCCGACGATGCGCGGCACCAGCGCACCCCAGGTGGGGTTCGCGACAGCCTGACCGGCCTGCAGGCCCATGACCAGCGGGTACACCACCCAGCCCGCGCCGGTGACGGCAAGGGCCACGCACACGAGCAGCTGCATCAGCGCCGAGCCGCCGGCCAGCAGCCGCGAGTCCGCGCGGTCGGCGAGCCGCCCGGCCCAGGGTGCGAGCAGCACCGTCGGGACGGCGGCCGACACCAGGAGCAGGGTGACGCCGCGGGCGCCGCCGCCGGTGTCGTGCACGCGCAGCAGCAGGGCGATCAGCGCGATCTCGTCACCCATGACCGACAAGGCTCGTGCCGGGCCGACCACCCGCAGGTCGCGATGGCGCCAGACCGTCGCGGTCTGCCATTCCCGAAGTGATTGCTTCATATCTCTGAAGGTAGTGCTTCAGTTCCGGGAACGCAAGGGTGCTGGATAGGCTCTGGCCCGTGCCCAGGCGCAAGCGCACCGAACCCGAGGCCGAACGGGTCGTGCTGACCGACCCCCGCGCCCTGCGGGCGCTGGCCCACCCCGCGCGGACCGCGGTGATCGACGAGCTGTACCAGGGCAACGTGCGCACCGCCAGCGAGCTCGCCGAGCTGACCGGCCTGACGCCCAGCGCGATGAGCTACCACCTGCGGGCCCTGGAGAAGTGGGGCATCGTGCGCCGCGCCGAGCGCACCGGTGACGCCCGTGAGCGCCCCTGGCGGCGCTGCGCGCCCGAGCTGCGCTGGGAGGACGAGGCGGCACCGCCGGCCAGCCAAGACGCCATCACTGGCCTGTACCTCGAGCGGCTGCGTCGCGACCTCAGCGCCGCCCACGCCGCGCATAGTGAACTGCCGCCGGAGTGGGCGAATACCACCACCGTCTCGCGGGGGTTTCCCTGGCTGACGCTCGCCGAGGCCCAGGCGGCGAACCAGGCCATCAGCGACATCATCGCGGGGGCCCGTGCCCGCACTCCGGACGACCACCCGCCCGATGCGCGGCGGGTCGCGTACTTCTGGGCGGTGGTACCCCTGGTGGACGACGCTTGCGAGCCGTAGGCGACCCGAGAGTCAGATGCGACGGCGCGGCGACACTGGCGTCCGGGCCTGGGGTCAGCGCCGCTGCCGGCCGCGGCCAGGGTCGAGCCCGTCAGATCACGAGATCACCAGATCACCAGGGCGGCGGGGCTGACCGACGGCGCCAGGGCTGGCGAGCCGGTGTAGACCCAGCGGTAGTCCGTCCGGCGCCGCGGCTGCACGGCGATGACAACCTGCCCCGACCGGTTGGTGACCCTGCGGGCCACGGTGCGCCACGCGGTGGTCCCGACGTACCGGCTCTGCAGCAGCACGTACTGCCCGCTCACGGCCGCGCCGGTGCCGGTGCGCACGGTCACGAAGAGGTGGTCGGGGCGCCCGGCCCGCACGGCGATCCGCGTCGACGTCGGCCGGCGCACAACCAGGACGGTGCGCACCGCCGAGCTTGCGGCGTCCGTACGGCTCGTCGCCGGGACGAGGACCCGCAGCGGCAGCCGGGCGACCGAGGCACTGCGCACCGCGAAGCTCGCGACCCCGGTGGTCGAGCTGCTGGCGCTGGCCACCGAGCGCCAGCCGACCTTGGGGACGTAGACCTGCAGGGTCACTCCCGTGGCGACCCGCCCGGTCGGCGAGGCGACGGTCACCGTCACGCGGCCGGTGGCGGCGACGTACAGCCGGGCCGGCGCCGCCACGGCGACCGTCACCGGTTGACGACTGACCGCCGCGCCACTGAGCGGCGCGACGACGTCCAGGAAGCTGGAGTTCGCGGTGTTCCACGAGGTAGCGAGGTAGCCGGTGACCGTGGGGCCAGCGTTGAAGTAGTCGTTGTGGTTGCAGTCGAACAGTGCCTCGGCGCCCGGCTGGGTGCAGGTGTTCGTGACGGTCACGCCAGCGCTGTCGGCGTAGCACATCGCGTCGTGCTCGTCGGTGCAGTGCCCGTACGCCGTCGCGTGCGGCGCGTTGGGCTGGACGGCGCCCAGCATGTGCATCAGCTCGTGGGCGGGCGTGGAGTGGTAGTCGGCGCGGGTGGGCCAGCACAACGGGTCGACGCGGGCGTACATCGGGTAGCCGCCGTCGTTCGCGTTGGTGCTTCCCGGCGTGGTGTCCCGGTAGGACTGGCCGATTCCGCACAGGTTCGTGGGGGCGTCGGCGAACACGAGGTACTTGCGGTCGGGACGGTCCATGCCCCTTGCCGCCAGGGCGGTCATCATCGGCCGCAGGGCGCTCGCACCGGTGTTCGCGGTGAACGTGCCGTTCGGGACCGTGACGTCGGCGATGACCGGCTGGCAGTTCGCGTCGATGACCCAGCGCACCCGGCGTCCGGACTGCGGGGACGACAGCGCGAACGTGTCGTCGACGTCCGCCACGTACGAGCGCAGCGTCCCCAACAGCTGTGAGTAGCGGCTGGGGGTGCTCTGCTCGTGCGCGTAGACCACCTGGACGCGGTCGGCGTCGGTGGTGCTGCAGGACGGCGACACGTGGGTGGCGAGGCCGCCGAGAACTGCCGTTCCACCGGGCACCGAAAGCAAGGCAACCGGCGTCAACACGTCGGCGGCTGTGCTGGACGTCACGTTGGTTGACAGCGTGCGGCGCAGCCGGGGGGTGAATCGCGCGGGTCGCTTGCGCACTCCCGAGCCCGCGACCAGCTCAGTGCCGGACAGCAGCTTGGCGCCCGGCGCGGACTGGTCCAGGTGCTCAGTCAGCAGCTGCGGAGCCTGGACCGGCGCGGCCGGCCCCCGGGCGGCGCCGGCTTGGACTCCTGCGGCCTGAACGACGCCAGCGCCGAGCAGGGCGAGGCAGGAGGCGAGAACGGAACCGACGAGCAGGGGACGACGCATGCTCGACACATCGGCACCGGCTGGCTCCAAGTGGAGCAAAGCCCTCCGAACGGGTCAACCCGCACGCAGCGTCACAGGTCGAAAGTTCAGGACAGCAGTTCAGACCAGCGGCTCAGGCCAGGCCGAGGTCGGCCTTGTCGTAGGCGTAGCGGTACTCCAAGCCCTGCTCCTGGACACTCTGGCGCGCGCCGGTGTCGCGATCGACGATCACGGCAACGGCCACCACGTCGGCACCGGCCGCCCGCAGCGCCTGCACCGCTGTGAGCACCGAGGCACCGGTGGTGCTCGTGTCCTCGACCGCGAGCACTCGTCGTCCGGCCACGTCGGGGCCCTCGATCTGGCGTTGCAACCCGTGCGCCTTGCCCTGCTTGCGCACGACGAAGGCGTCCAGGGGGCGCCCGCGCGCGGCGCTCGCGTGCAGCATCGCCGCCGACACCGGGTCGGCCCCCAAGGTGAGGCCGCCGACCGCGTCGAAGTCCAGGTCGGCGACCAGGTCGAGCATGACCTGGCCGATCAGGGGGGCGGCATGCCCGTCCAGGCTGACCCGACGCAGGTCGACGTAGTAGTCGGCCTGCGCGCCGCTGCTCAAGGTGACCTCGCCGTGCACGATGGCGGTGTCGGTAATGCGGGCGAGCAGCGCGGCGCGGGCGTCAGTCACGGCCCCGACCCTATATCTGCTGCGCCCCCCTCAGCCGCGGCCACTGGGTGCCCCCGTTGCCCTGCCCTGCGCGCGGGACGCCCCCATTTTCGGCCACTGGGTGCCCCCGTTGCCCGCACAAGGCCGCGGGGGCACCCAGTGGCCGAGGGATTGGCTAGTGCAGCGCCCAGGGCGGGGCGACTCACTGCCACCGTGACCTTCGAGAGCTCAGGATGCGCGACGCCGGGCGATCCACCAGCTGACCCGCCGCACGAGGGCTCGGGGCGAATGGCTGGCGAGCCCGACCACCACCTGGTACCTGCGACTGGGGACGCTGACCACCCGGCCGCGGCGCACGTCGTCCAGGCAGGCCAGCACCACCTCGTCGCTGTCCAACCAGGCCGCCGCAGGCAGCCGCGACATCCGGATGCCCGCCCGGTCGTGAAACTGTGTTCGCACAAAACCGGGGCACAACGCCGTCACCGTGACCCCCGATCCGGCCAGCTCGCCAGCCAGCGCCTCGCTGAACGTCGTCACCCAGGCCTTGGCGGCCGAGTAGCTGCCCATGGCCGTGAAGCCGCTGACCGACGACACGTTGACGATCGCGCCGCGGCCGCGCCGGCGCATCGGGCCAGCCGCTGCGTGCGAGAGCACCAGCACCGCCCGGCACAGGACGTCCAGCATCCGTTCCTCGTCCGCCAGCTCCCCGTCGACGAACCGAGAGCGCAGCCCGAAACCCGCGTTGTTGACCAGCAGGTCGACCGGTCGGGCGGGGTCGGCGAGCCGCTCGGCGACCCGCTGCACCTGGTCACGGTGCGACAGGTCGGCGCTGACGACCTCGACCTGTCGCCCGTACGCCGATCCCAGCTCGGCCGCGACCGCGCCGAGCCGCTCGCCGTCGCGCGCCACAAGCACCAGGTCGTGCCCACCTGCGGCCAGCTGGCGGGCGAACGAAAGTCCGATTCCGGCTGTGGCGCCGGTGACCAGCGCGGTGGGGGTCATGTTGTGGACACTAACGTCGCCGACTCGCCGCCGCAGATTTCATCCCGCCTCGATGAGCGCCACGTCGTAGCTCGCGATCCGCGGGTCGGCTGTGACGATCCTCAGACCTTCGGCGCGAGCCTGCGCGATGAGCAGCCGGTCGAATGGGTCACGATGGTGCAGCGCGCTCGCCGCCGACGTCACCTCGTGGGCAGGGCGTAGTAGTCCTCCGTCGTGACCGGGGTGAACCCGACCGAGGTGTACAGCCCGAGAGCGCGCTCGTTGTCGACGGCGACCTCCAGCCCGATCCGTCGGACGCCCTGCTCGTACAGCAGCTGGCAGACCCGGCGCAGCACGTCGCGCCCGATGCCCCGGCCTTGCCAGTGCGGATGGACGACGAAACCGTAGACGCCGCCGTCCGTGCCGCGCCGCGTCAGGCGCACGGTGGCGACCGGGGCGCCGTCGCGCTCGATGAGCAGCGTCCGGTCGGGGCCGGCAGCAAGCGTCGCCGCGACGAAGGTGGCGGGGCGCCCGAACCCGGCTTCGAGCAGCGCCTGCACGTGCGGCGCGTCCGCCATCACGGCGGGGCGCAGCGCCAGCGCCGGATCACCAGCCCCACCCGCGGGTTGGCCCACCAGCACGAGCGCGTGCTCTGAGTGCTCCAGCAGGCCGCCTCGGGCAAGCGCGAGGGCCCTGCCAGCCTGGGCGGCCCGGGGCACGATCAGCAACGCCTGGGGCTGGCCGCGGTCCCTGGCCAGCCCCAGCGCCGCGTCCAACAGCGCGGTGGCGATCCCGCGGCGGCGCGCCGCGGGCTCGACCATGCCGGCCAGCTCGAGCGAGGGACCGAAGGAGTACAGGCCGAGGAAGCCGAGCAGCTGGCCCCCCTCCCACCACAGCAGGTCGTCCACCTGCTGGCCGTCCCGGGCGGCCAAAGTGCCCCACTCCAGCTTCAGTCGCCCACCGTCGACCTGCACGACGCGCCGTTCGAGGTCGGCGATTGCGTCCAGGTCACCGGGCGACAGACCTCGGCAGGCAGTGAGCACCCGGCCAGCACAGCACCCGCGTCAAGCCGTTTTGTCGCGGCTCACGGTTGGGCGATCGTGCTCTCAGTCTGGGAACAGGCGCCGCGAACCCGAGCCGTCGACCCCAAGCTGGTCCGCTGGGTTGTAGAGCCGGCACTGTCGAAGGGACAAGCAGCCACAGCCGATACACCCAGTCAGCTCGTCACGAACCTTCTGCAGGTCTGCGATGCGCTGATCGATGACCGGACGCCACTGCGCGGACATGCGGGTCCATTGCTTGCGGGTGGGTGCCGCCTCGGCCGGCACGCTGAGCAGAGCCTTACCGATGTCCTCCAGGCTCAGCCCCACCCGCTGCGCCGCCCTGATCACGGCGATGCGGCGCAGAACCGCCCGGCGATATCGGCGACGATTCCCACAAGTGCGATCGCTCGCGATCAGGCCCAGCGACTCGTAGTACCGCAACGCCGATGGCGCCACCCCTGCGCGCTGCGCCACCTGTCCGATGGACAACCAGTCCGAACGGTCCATGTCGACTCCGATCGCTTCAGGCATCATCGACCTCCTGGGTTCAGTGCACCAGGCGCAGCCTCGCAGCCCACCGTCGCTCGACGGCCGCTGGCGCCGGGGCGTGCTGGCATGCTCGTTGTCCGGGCGGTCCGTTAGGTTCGCGGGGTGCGCATCGCCACCTGGAACGTGAACTCGGCCCGAGCCCGCGTCGACCGCCTCGTGGCGTGGATCGAGCGCAGCAATGTCGACGTGGTCGCGCTGCAAGAGACCAAGTGCAAGGACGAGCAGTTCCCGACCGACCGGGTCAGGGCGTTGGGCTACGAGGTGGCCCATCACGGCCACTCGCAGTGGAACGGCGTGGCGATCCTGTCCCGGGTCGGTATGGCGGACGTCGAGACGCAGTTCCCCGGTCAGCCGCACTGGGGCGACCCGCCGGCCGCCGAGGCCCGGGCGATCGGCGCCACCTGTGGGGGCGTTCGCGTCTGGTCGCTGTACGTCCCGAACGGGCGTCAGCTCGGCGACCCGCATCTGGCCTACAAGCTGGAGTGGCTGGCCCGGCTGCGCGATGCCGGCGCGTCATGGCTGGCGCAGGACCCGACGTCCGAGGTGGCACTGGTCGGCGACTGGAACATCGCACCGCGCGATGAGGACGTGTGGGACATGGCGGTCTTCGCCAACTCCACGCACGTCTCGGCGCCCGAGCGGGCCGCCTTCGAGGCGATCGTCGACGCGGGGTACGCCGACGTCGTCCGCCCGCACACCGCTGGGCAGTTCACCTACTGGGACTACACCCAGCTGCGGTTCCCACGCAAGGAGGGCATGCGGATCGACTTCGTGCTCGGCTCCACGGCGCTCGCGGATCGGGTCACCGGCGCGTCGATCGACCGCCAGGAGCGCAAAGGCAAGGGCGCCAGCGACCACGCACCCGTCATCGTCGACCTGGCCTAAAGCCTGACCCTGCGGGCATTCACAGTTAGGCCATACCCGGGTCATCGCTAGGTAAGACCTGTGTCCAGGTACTTGACGCTTCGGGGGGCCGACGGCACCTTTGGCCACCGAGATCCGCGTCCGGCGAGATCCGGTCAAGGAGGACAAAATGACGACAGCGCCTGGCGCCGCACCGATGACGGCACTGGTCAAGGCCCAGCGACGACGTGCCGTGGTGGCCAGCACCGTCGGCACCACGATCGAGTGGTACGACTTCTTCTTGTACGGCACCGCCGCCGCGCTGGTCTTCCCCACCGTGTTCTTCCCCGCCCAGTCCGCCTTCGCCGGCGTCCTCGCCTCCTTCAGCACCCAGTTCGTCGGGTTCGCGGCCCGCCCCATCGGCGCCGCGATCTTCGGGCACTACGGCGACCGGGTCGGACGCAAGACGACCCTGATCACGACGTTGATGCTCATGGGGGTGGCCACCTTCCTCATCGGCGTCCTGCCCGGGACGGCGAGCATCGGGCTGAGCGCGGCCATCGTGCTCGTGCTGCTTCGCGTCGTCCAGGGCATGGGGGTCGGCGGCGAGTGGGGCGGGTCGGTGCTCTTGTCGATGGAGTGGGGATCGGTCCGACGGCGCGGCTTCATGGCCTCCTGGCCGCAGGTCGGCGTCCCGCTCGGGCTGCTGCTGTCAACCGGCATGGTGAAGCTGATGTCGAGCGTGAGCGGTGATGGCTTCCTCACCTGGGGCTGGCGGGTGCCGTTCCTGGTGAGCATCGTCCTGGTCGCGATCGGCCTGTACGTGCGGCTCAACGTGCTCGAGAGCCCGGACTTCGAAGCCGTGAAGCAGGCCCAGGCCGTGCACCCTGCGCCGGTGCGCGAGGTCATCCGGCGCCAGCCGCGTGCCATCCTCACCTCGGCGTTCATCCGGATGGCCGAGCAGGCGCCCTTCTACCTGTTCATCACCTTCGTGCTCGCCTACGGCACCAAGCACCTCGAACTCACGCGCGACAGCCTGCTCACTGACACGCTGGTCGCCGCTGGCGTCGGTTTGGTGAGTGTGCCGTTCTTCGGCTTCCTGTCCGACCTGGTCGGCCGGCGGCTGATGTACGGGATCGGCATCGTGTGCGTCGCCCTGTTCGCCTTCCCCTACTTCGGCCTGCTCAACACCAAGAACAGCGGGCTCGTCATGCTTGCGATCGTCGTCTCGCTGATCTGCCACGACATGATGTACGGACCGCAGGCGGCGCTGATCGCCGAGAGCTTCGGCACCAACGTGCGGTACAGCGGGGCAGGCCTGGGCTACCAGCTGGCCTCGGTCGTGGCCGGCGGACCCGCCCCGCTGATCGCCGCGTACATCTTGCAGAAGACGGGCAGCAGCACGGGGATCAGCTGGTACATCGTCGGCTGCACGGTCGTGTCCATGATCGCCCTGCTGATGATGCCGCGCCCGGCACCGACCAGCCAGTCAGCCTCGGATGAGCTGGCGGCCTCCGCGGCCTGAGGTCAGGCGGCGGCGCCCCCGCGGGGCGCCGCCTGGACCCGCAGGCCCGTGCCGTCGGCCGCGTGCTCGACGAGCACCGTGTCGCCGTCGCGCACCTGGCCCGCGAGCAGCGCCCGGGCCAGCTGGTCGCCGATCTGCTGGGCCACGAGCCGGCGCAACGGCCGAGCCCCGTACGCCGGGTCGAACCCGGTGCTGGCCAGCCACTCGCGTGCGGCCGGGCTGACCTGCAAGGTCAGCCGCCGCTGCGCCAACCGGGACGCGAGGCGCTCGACCTGCAAGTCGACGATGCGGGTCAGCTCGTCCATCGACAGCGCGTCGAACACGACGATGTCGTCCAGCCGGTTGAGGAACTCCGGCTTGAAGGCGGCCTGCACCGCCGCCAGAACCGCGGCCCGCTTGGCCCCCGCATCCAGCGCCGGGTCCACGAGGAACTGCGAGCCCAGGTTCGAGGTCAGCACGAGGATCGCGTTGCGAAAGTCCACCGTGCGCCCCTGGCCGTCGGTCAGCCGTCCGTCGTCCAGCACCTGCAACAGGATGTCGAACACGTCCGGGTGCGCCTTCTCGACCTCGTCGAGCAGCACCACGCTGTACGGACGGCGCCGCACCGCCTCGGTCAGCTGGCCGCCCTCGTCATACCCGACGTAGCCGGGCGGCGCACCGACCAGCCGCGAGACGGTGTGCTTTTCGCCGTACTCGCTCATGTTGATGCGCACCATCGCCCGCTCGTCGTCGAACAGGAAGTCCGCGAGCGCCTTGGCCAGCTCGGTCTTGCCCACGCCGGTGGGGCCGAGGAACAGGAACGAGCCGGTGGGCCGGTCGGGGTCGCTGATGCCGGCGCGCGCTCGGCGTACGGCGTCGCTGACCGCCGCGACGGCGGCGCGCTGACCGACCAGCCGGCCGGCGAGCACGTCCTCCATCCGCAGCAGCTTCTCGCTCTCGCCCTCCAGCAGCCGGCCGGCCGGGATGCCGGTCCAGGCGGCCACCACGTCGGCGACGTCGTCCGGGCCGACCTCCTCCTTGACCATCGGCGCGGGTTGCGCCGGGTCTGGGTGGCTCTCGGCCGCCTGCGCGGCGGCCAGCTCACGCTCGATCTCGGGGATCCGCCCGTACAGCAGCGCGGACGCCGCCGCCAGGTCGCCCTCACGCTGCAGCCGTTCGGCCTGCCCGCGGACGTCGTCCAGCTGGCTCTTCAGCTCGCCCACCCGGTTCAGGCCGGCCTTCTCCTGCTCCCAGCGGGTCGTGAGGGCCGCGAGCTGCTCGCTGCGGTCGGCGAGGTCCTTGCGCAGGTGCTCCAGCCGGGCCTTGGACGCCGGATCGTCCTCGCGCTCCAGGGCGAGCTCCTCCATCCGCAGCCGGTCGACGGCACGGCGCAGCTCGTCGATCTCGACCGGGCTGGAGTCGATCTCCATCCGCAGCCGGGAGGCGGCCTCGTCGATCAGGTCGATGGCCTTGTCCGGCAGCTGGCGACCGGTGATGAACCGGTGCGACAGGCTGGCGGCGGCCACCAAAGCGGCGTCGGAGATCGCGACCTTGTGGTGCGCCTCGTAGCGCTCCTTGAGCCCGCGCAGGATGCCGACCGTCTCGGCGACGCTGGGCTCGCCGACGAACACCTGCTGGAACCTGCGCTCCAGCGCGGCGTCCTTCTCGATCCGCTGGCGGTACTCGTCCAGCGTGGTCGCGCCGACCAGGCGCAGCTCGCCGCGCGCCAACATGGGTTTGAGCATCTGCCCGGCGTCCATGGCGCCCTCGCCGCTCGCGCCGGCACCCACCATCGTGTGCAGCTCGTCGATGAAGGTCACGACCTGCCCCTCCGAGGCCTTGATCTCGGCGAGCACGGCCTTGAGCCGCTCCTCGAACTCCCCCCGGTACTTGGCGCCGGCGACCATCGCCCCCAGGTCGAGGGCGATCAACCGCTTGCCGCGCAACGACTCTGGCACGTCGCCAGCCACGATCCGCTGGGCGAGTCCCTCGACCACGGCCGTCTTGCCGACGCCGGGCTCACCGATCAGCACCGGGTTGTTCTTGGTGCGGCGCGAGAGCACCTGCACCACGCGGCGGATCTCGGAGTCGCGGCCGATGACCGGGTCGAGCTTGCCGTCCCGGGCGCGCGCGGTGAGGTCGACGCCGTACTTCTCCAGCGCCTGGTACGTCGCCTCGGGATCCTCCGTGGTCACGCGGCGGCTTCCGC
>DAIETC010000128.1 GCA_027345905.1 Kineosporiaceae bacterium
GAGCTGTTTCTGGGCGCCGTGATGGAACACATCGAGGAAGCGGGAATCCACTCGGGTGACTCGGCGTGCGTTCTGCCGCCGGTCACGCTGGGCCGCAGCCAGATCGACCGGGTGCGCAGCTCGACCGAGGCGATCGCGCGCGGTATCGGCGTGTGCGGCCTGCTGAACGTGCAGTTCGCGCTTGGCTCGGACGTGCTGTACGTGCTGGAGGCCAACCCCCGAGCCAGCCGCACCGTCCCGTTCGTGAGCAAGGCGACCGCGGTGCCGCTGGCCAAGGCCGCTGCCCGGATCATGCTCGGCGCCAGCATCGCCCAGCTGCGGGCCGAGGGCATGCTGCCGCGCCAGGACGGGACGCACCAGCCCGCGGACTCGCCGGTGTCGGTGAAGGAGGCGGTGCTGCCGTTCAAGCGGTTCGTGACCCACCGCGGCCTCGTCGTCGACAGCGTCCTCGGCCCCGAGATGCGCTCCACGGGCGAAGTCATGGGAATCGACGAGGACTTCGGGCGCGCCTTCGCCAAGAGCCAGGCCGCCGCCTACGGTGGCCTACCCGACGCCGGCACGGTCTTCGTGTCGGTGGCCAACCGCGACAAGCGGGCGATGATCTTCCCGGTGAAGCGGCTGGCCGACCTGGGGTTCGAGCTGCTGGCAACCGAGGGCACCGCGGATGTGTTGCGCCGCAACGGCGTTCCCAGCACCGTGGTGCGCAAGTTCAGTGACGGTGTCGGCGCCGACGGCGAGCCGACCATCGTGCAGCGCATCCTGGACGGTCAGGTCGACATGGTGGTCAACACGCCGTCCGGCCGGGACGCGCGGGCCGACGGGTACGAGATCCGGGCCGCCACCACCAGCATGGACCGGCCGATCATCACCACGGTGCAGCAGCTCGCGGCTGCGGTACAAGGGATCGAGGCGGCGCGCAGCGGCCCGGTCACCGTGCGGTCGCTGCAGGAGCACGCCGCGCACCTGGCCAGGTTGCGCTGATGGCAGCGACCAGCGGCGAGGCCCGGCGCGCCCAACCGGTCACGACGACGGCGCAGGTGGCGCAATCGCGGGACGTCGGTGCCTACCGACAGCTGACCCTGCTCGCGCCCGGCGTCGCGCAAACCGCTCGTCCTGGGCACTTCGTCGCCTTGGCCATCGGCGACGAACGGTCCTCGATGCTGCTGCGGCGCGCGTTCTCGATCCACCGGGCCGCGCCGGGCGAGGCGGGCACCGTCGACGTGGTCGTCGCCGACGCCGGCCCCGGGACGCACTGGCTCAGCGAGCTGCGACCCGGCGACGAGGTCGCCGTGCTCGGCCCGCTCGGCAACCCGTTCCCGGTGCCCACCGCACCGACGAGCTGCACGCTGGTGGGTGGCGGCTATGGCAGTGCGCCACTGTTCTGGCTCGCTGAAGTGTTGCGGGACAGAGGATGTCGCGTCGACCTGGTTCTCGGGGCAGCCACCGAGCAGCGGTTGTTCGGTGTCGAGACGGGTCAGCAGGTTGCCGACTCGACGACGGTGACGACCGACGACGGGACAACCGGCGCGCAGGGCCGCGTCACGGACGCCCTGCCACAGGTTCTGCAGCGTGGCCGAGCCGATCTCGTGTACGCCTGCGGGCCGATGGCGATGCTGCGCGCGGTCACCGAGGTTGCGGCGTCCCACGGGGCCGTGGCGCACGTTGCGGTCGAAGAGTCCATGGCCTGCGGTGTGGGCGTCTGCATGACGTGCGTGCTGGCGGTGCGGGACGACGACGGCTGCACCCGAATGGTGCGCTCGTGCGTCGAGGGCCCGGTGTTCCGAGGCGACCGCGTGCGCTGGGACGCCTGGCAGGACGGCCTCGGGCAGGTGCCCGCCGATGCGCTCGGCGCTCCGAGCGGGGGTCACTGATGGGCCAGGAGGTCGACCTGTCAACGCAGCTGGCGGGGCTGCGCCTGCCCAACCCGGTGATGACCGCCTCGGGCTGCGCAGCCGCGGGCCGCGAGCTGCAGCAGTTCTTCGACGTGGCCGAGCTGGGCGCGGTGGTCACCAAGTCGGTGATGCGCGCGGTGCGTTCGGGTCGTCCCACGCCGCGGATGGCCGAGACCGCGAGCGGCATGTTGAACTCGATCGGGTTGCAGGGCCCGGGGATCGACGCGTTCATCGCGCACGACCTGCCCTGGCTGCGGTCCGTGGGCGCCCGGGCGGTCGTCTCGATCGCCGGAGGGGACGTCGCGGAGTTCCGCGAGCTCGCGCAGCGCCTCGGCGACCAGCCGGGAGTCTGCGCGGTCGAGGTCAACATCTCGTGCCCAAACGTCGCCAACCGGGGGCTGGTGTTCGCCTGCGAGCCGGCATCGTCAGCTGCGGTCATCTCGGCGGTGAGAGCCGTTCTGCCGCAGCGGATCCCGGTGCTGGCCAAGCTCTCACCCGACGTCACCGACATCGTCCAGATCGCGTCAGCCTGCGTCGACGCGGGCGCAGACGGGCTGACGATGGTCAACACCCTGCTCGGCATGTCGATCGACCTCGACCGCCTGCGCCCCAAGCTGGCCAGCCGCACCGGTGGGTTGTCCGGCCCGGCGATCCGGCCGGTCGCCGTCCGGTGCATCTGGCAGGTGTACGCGGCCATGCAGGCCGGGCTGCTCACCCAGGTGCCCATCGTCGGGGTCGGGGGGGTGCGTAGTGGCGGCGACGCGCTCGAGCTCGTGCTGGCCGGCGCCAGTGCGGTCCAGGTCGGGACGGCGATCTTCAACGACCCCTGCGCGCCGATCCGGGTGCGCGACGAGCTCGCTCACGAGCTGGCGCAGCGCGGCATCGCCCGGTTCACCGACGCCGTCGGGCGCGCCCACGCCACCCCCGCCCCTCTCACCCCCGCCCACACCACCCCCGCCCCTCTCGACTTGTGACGGCGTGTCAACCTCTCACCAGGCCGCGAGAGGTTGACACGCCGTCACAAGTGGGGGCGAGGGGCTAAGTGGGGGGCAAGGGGCAAGTGGGGGGCGAGGGGCAAGCGGGGGCGAGGCCGGGATGACCGTTCGCGTCCGGCACGACGGAGGAGGAGAAGCATTGACCGACAACGACTTTGGGGACCGGTTGCGTTCCGCCATGGTTGCCCGCGGGCCGCTGTGCGTGGGGATCGACCCGCACCCGGCGCTGCTGTCCGCGTGGGGCCTGCCGGACGACGTCCGCGGGCTCGAGCGCTTCGCCCACACCTGTGTCGAAGCCCTGGCCGCTCACACGGCGGTGCTGAAACCGCAGTCCGCGTTCTTCGAGCGGCACGGCGCGCGCGGGGTAGCGGTGCTCGAGGCAGTCCTGGCCGGCATCCGCGCGGCCGGCGCGCTGGCCCTGCTCGACGTCAAGCGCGGCGACATCGGGTCGACGATGACCGCGTACGCCCAGGCCTACCTCGACCCGGCGAGCCCCCTGGGCGCCGACGCCGTGACGCTGAGCCCGTTCCTGGGCTACGAGTCCCTGCGCCCGGCCCTGGACGCGGCAGCCCAGCACGGCGCGGGGGTGTTCGTTCTGGCCCTGACCTCCAACCCCGAGGGCGCACAGGTGCAGCACGCCCGCTGTGGCGCGACCTCGGTTGCGCAGAGCGTGGTCGAGGGGGTCCGCGCGGACAACGCCGACGCGCCGGACCTGGGCTGGGCAGGGCTGGTCATCGGCGCCACCGTGGACTCCGGGGTCCGCGACCTGCAGCTGGACCTGCTCGGCTCCCGGGCGCCCATCCTCGCGCCGGGCATGGGAGCCCAAGGCGGGCGGCCGCAGGATCTCGCGGGCGTCTTCGGGGCCGCGTTGCCCAACGTCCTGGCGTCGACCAGCCGCGACGTCCTGGCCGCCGGGCCGTCGGTTTCGGCGTTACGCCAAGCGGCTCAGCGGATCGGCGAGGACGTGCGGATCGCAGTGGAGGCAGCCAGCGCAGTAGCCGAGGGTGCATTGCCCGGACGCCACGGGAGTCGCTAGGTTCTCGCCATGGCCTTGCCCTCGCTGACCCCCGAGCAGCGAGCGGCTGCTCTAGAGAAGGCGGCCGCGGCTCGTCGCGAGCGCGCCGCCGTCAAGAACCGGCTGAAACACGCGCGCGGCTCCCTCGCCGACGTCGTGCACGAAGGCCAGCGCAACGAGGTGATCGGCAAGCTGCGCGTCTCGGCGCTGCTGGAGTCCATGCCGGGCATCGGCAGGGTGCGTGCCCGGCAGATCATGGCCGAGCTGTCGATCAGTGAGAGCCGCAGGGTCCGCGGCCTTGGCAGCAAACAGATCGCGGCGCTGGTGGCCCGCTTCTCCGCCGGGTCGTGAGGGTCCCGCCCGTCGCCGGGCCGCGGCTCACCGTCCTGGCCGGTCCCACCGCGGTGGGCAAGGGGACCGTGTCGGCCTACTTGCGCCAGCACTACCCGAAGGTGTGGCTGTCGGTGTCGGTGACCACGCGGGCGCCGCGCCCAGGCGAGGTCGACGGGCTGCACTACCACTTCATCTCGGACGCCGAGTTCGACGAGCTGGTGGCCGGCGACGAGCTGCTCGAATGGGCGACAGTGCACCAGCGGGCGCGCTACGGCACGCCACGCCGGCCGGTCGAACGTGCGCTCGCGCAGGGCCATGCCGCACTGCTCGAGATCGACCTGCAGGGCGCCCGGCAGGTGCGCCGCTCCATGCCCGACGCACTGTTCGTCTTTCTCGCGCCACCGAGCTGGGACGAGCTGGTGCGCCGCCTGCTGGGGCGCGGCACCGAGGACGCGGAGGAGCGGGCCAGGCGCCTTGCCACCGCCCGTGAGGAGCTCGCCGCGGAGCCGGAGTTCGACATCACGATCGTGAACGACAGTGTCGAACGGGCCTGCGCCGAGCTCGTCGCCCACCTCGGACTCGCCGCGGCGGGCCCCGATCTGTCAGACTGTTAGGCGGATCCGCACGTACGTCGACGAATCGAGACCCAACTTGTCCGGCACGGCTGCTGTCCCCGAGGGCATCACGAACCCCCCGATCGACGACCTGCTGAAGGTCGCCGACTCCAAGTACGCCCTGGTGATCTACGGCGCCAAGCGCGCCCGCCAGATCAACGCCTACTACTCCCAGCTTGGCGAAGGCCTGCTGGAGTACGTCGGCCCTCTGGTCGAGACGCACGTGCACGAGAAGCCACTGTCGATCGCGTTGCGCGAGATCAACGAGGGCCTGCTCACCTCCGAGCCGACCGAGGTCTGATCTGAGCGCGTGCGTCGTCCTGGGTGTCGGGGGCGGCATCGCGGCGTACAAGGTCGCCTCGCTGCTGCGGCTGCTGACCGAGGCCGGCGACGAGGTGCGCGTCGTCCCCACGCGGGCGGCGCTGCAGTTCGTCGGCGCACCGACCTGGGCCGCCCTGTCCGGGCACCCGGTCAGCACCGAGGTCTGGGACGACGCGCACCTCGTCCCGCACGTGCGGCTGGGCCGCGACGCCGACCTGGTGGTGGTGGCGCCTGCCACGGCCGACCTGATCGCCCGGGCCGCACACGGTCTGGCCGACGACCTGCTGACGGCCACCTTGCTCAGCGCCCGGTGCCCGGTCGTGATGGCCGCCGCCATGCACACCGAGATGTGGGAGCACGCCGCCACGGTCGCCAACGTCGCCACGCTGCGCGGGCGCGGCGTCGTCGTCCTCGAACCCGCATCGGGCCGGCTCACGGGCAGCGACAGCGGGGTCGGGCGGTTGCCGGAGCCGGAGGCGATCGCGGCGCGGTGCCGGCACATCCTGGCCCGGGGGAGCGCCGCGAGCGACCTGGTGGGCCGCCGGGTGGTGGTCAGCGCCGGCGGCACCCGCGAGGCCC
>DAIETC010000199.1 GCA_027345905.1 Kineosporiaceae bacterium
GTAGCCGCACACCCGCAGCACTGGCGCCTGCAGGCTGTAGAAGCAGCGCTCGCCGATCCGAGCCGCGACCTCCGCACCCATGCCCAGGAACATCGGCGCCTCGTGGACGACGATCAGCCGGCCGGTCTTGTCGACCGAGGCAGCCAGGGTGTCGACGTCCAGAGGCGAGAGGCTGCGCAGGTCGACGACCTCCAGGCTGTGCCCCTCCTCGGCCGCGGCGCTCGCGGCCTCCATGCAGGTCTTGACCATCGGCCCGTAGGCCGCCAGCGTCACCTGATCGCCCTCGCGCACCACCCGCGCCTGGTGCAAGGGCGTCGCCTGCGCCAAGGTCAGGTCGTCGGGCAGTTCGGCCTTCTCCCAGTAGCGCCGCTTCGGCTCGTAGAAGATCACCGGGTCGTCGCTGGCGATCGCCTGCTGGATCATGAAGTGCGCGTCGAGCGGGTTGGAACAGCAGACCACCCGCAGACCGGCCGTGTGCGCGAAGTAGGCCTCGTTGCTCTCGCTGTGGTGCTCGACGGCACCGATGCCGCCGCCTACCGGGATGCGGACGACGACCGGCAGCCGGACCGTGCCCAGCGAGCGGGCACGCATCTTGGCCAGCTGGCTGACGATCTGGTCGAATGCGGGGTAGACGAACCCGTCGAACTGGATCTCGCAGACGGGGCGGTACCCGCGCAGGGCCATACCGATGGCGGTGCCGATGATCCCGGACTCGGCCAGCGGGGTGTCGATCACCCGGTCCTCCCCGAAGTCCTTCGACAACCCGTCGGTGATCCGGAACACCCCGCCCAGGGTGCCGATGTCCTCACCCATCAGCACGACCTTTGGGTCGGCGTCCATGGCGGCCCGCAGGCCGGTGTTCAGCCCTTTGGCCAACGTGATCTGGGCCATCAGTGGCTCACCTGCTCGGCCGGTTCGAACGAGTCGTGATAGGCGGTGAACTCGCGGCGCTCGGCGTCCAGGAGTGGATGCGCGTCGACGTACGCATGGTCGAACATGGTGCGGGGGTCGGGATTCGGCATCGCCAGGCAGCCCTCGCGGACCCGGACGGCGAGCAGATCGCTCTCGCGCTCGACCTCGGCGAAGAACGCGTCGTCTGCGAAGCCGGCCGCGACCAGGTGCAGCCGCAGCCGCCCGATCGGGTCGCGGCCCTTCCACACGTCCAGCTCGGCGGCGACTCGGTAGCGCGTGGGGTCGTCGGAGGTGGTGTGCGCGCCCATCCGGTAGGTGTAGGCCTCGACCAGGGTCGGCCCGTTGCCGCTGCGGGCGCGTTCGAGCGCGGCCCGGGTGACGGCGTACACCGCGATCACGTCGTTGCCGTCGACCCGGACGCCGGGGAACCCGAAGCCCGCGGCCCTGCGGTACAAGGGAATCCGCGTCTGGCGTTCGGTGGGCGCGCTGATCGCCCACTGGTTGTTCTGGCAGAAGAACACCACGGGCGCGTTCTGCACGCTGGCGAACACGAAACCCTCGTTGACGTCGCCTTGGGCGCTCGCGCCGTCGCCGAAGTAGGCGATCACCGCAGTGTCTCGGTCGGGATTGCCGGTGCCGACGTCGCCGTCGCGCTGCACGCCCATCGCGTAGCCGGTGGCGTGCAGGGTCTGCGCCCCGATGACGATCGTGTAGAGATGGAAGTTCTTCTCGTGCGGGTCCCAGCCGCCGTGGTTCACGCCACGGAACAGGCCCAGCAGGTTCAGCGGGTCGACGCCCCGGCACCACGCGACCCCGTGCTCGCGGTAGGTGGGGAAGGCGTAGTCCTGGGGGGCCAGGGCCCGGCCCGAACCGACTTGCGCGGCCTCCTGCCCGAGCAGGCTGGCCCAGATGCCCAGCTCGCCTTGGCGCTGCAGTGCCGTCGCCTCAGTGTCGACCCGGCGGATCAGGACCAGGTCACGGTAGAAGCCGCGCAGGTCCTCGGCGCCCAGGTGCGCGGCGTACGGCGTGAACTCCGCGTTCTCGACCCGGTCCCCCTGCGGGGTGAGCAGCTGCACCAGGTCTGGGCCGCCATCGAGGGCGCTCACGGTGTTCGCGCTCGCCACCCCCGGGAGCCCGACTTCGCTGTCGGTCACGTCGTCTCCTTTGTCGATCCGCGGCGGGGGTCTCCCGGCGGAGCTGACCACTGGTCACCGTGCCCGGTGGTTGGTCGACCGCCTGGAACGGGCGCGATCCGCGGCCCGTGGTGCGGGTGCGCGTGGCTCGCTGAGGACAACCTACTGCTCAGACGCTCGCCGGTGCGCCAGGAACTCAGCGGCGCTCTCCAGGAGGCGATCACCGGCGGCCGGCTCCCCGATCGTCGCTCGCACCCCGTCGGCGCCGTACGGGCGGACGATCAGTCCCGCCTGCTCGAATGCCGCCGCCAGCTCGGGGGTGGCGTCGCCCACGGGGAACCAGACGAAGTTCGCCTGGGTCTGTGGCAGCTGCCAGCCTTGCGCGCGCAGGGCCGCCACGATGCGCTCGCGTTCGGCCACCAGGGCATCGACCCGCTCGGCAAGCTGCTGGCCTGCGGCCAGCGAGGCGACCGCGGCGTCCTGCGCGATGGTCGAGACACCGAACGGCACCGCTGTCTTGCGCAACGCCTCGGCGACGCTCGGGTGCGCGACCGCGTACCCCACGCGCAACCCGGCGAGCCCGTATGCCTTGGAGAACGTGCGCAGCACGACGACGTTGGGCCGGCGCCGGTGCAGCTCCAGGGAGTCCGGTGCCTGCGGGTCGCGCACGAACTCGACGTACGCCTCGTCCAGCACGACCAGGACGTCGGAGGGCACCTGCTTCAGCAGCCGGTTGAGCTCGTCGGCATGCACCGCCGGCCCGGTGGGGTTGTTCGGCGTGCAGACAAGGACCAGGCGGGTGCGCTCGTTGACCGCCGCCGACATGGCGGGTAGGTCGTGGCGCGCGTCCGGGGTAAGCGGGACCGGCACGCCCCTGGCGCCGGACAGCTGCACGACGATCGGGTAGGCCTCGAAGGAACGCCACGGGTAGACGACCTCGTCCCCCGCCCCGCAGGTCGCCGTCACGATCTGCCCCAGGACTCCGACGCTGCCGGTGCCCGTCACGACCGACTCGACCGCGACGTCCAGGTGCGCCGCGATGGCCGCGCTGAGCTCGGTGCACTGCAGGTCGGGGTAGCGGTTCAGCGAGCGGGCGGAGCGTGCCACGACGTCCAGCACCGAAGGCAGCGGCGGGTAGGGGTTCTCGTTCGACGAGATCTTGTACGTCGTCGCTCCCTGCCGTGCGGCGGCCGGCCGGCCGGGGATATAGGTCGCAACCCCGGACAGCACCTCGCGCAGGCGCACGACAGCGGGCTCGGTGGGCGTCACAGCTGGCGCCGGGTGGTGACCACGCGGAACCTGCTGGCGACGAAGGCCGCGTCGACGTACGCAGCGTTCGCGGCGGGGTTCGCGCCGGTCCCGTGCAGGTCGCTGAACGCGGTGGTCTGGTTGACGTACACCTGACCGGTGAGGTTCTCGCTGAGCGCGACGCCGGCGTTCATGGCCGCCTCGCGGGCCCCCTCGAGCACCGCCTCGGACGTCGAGTACACCGCCGCGGTCATCGCCCCGTGCTCGCGGGTCGTCTCGACGAAGCGCTTCAGGGACTGTTCGGTCGAGTCGGTCGCGACCACCAGCACCACCGGCCCGAAGCACTCCCGCTCGTACGCCGACGTCGCGGACACGTCGAGGCTGACCACCCCGGGGGCTCGCACCACCGCGTCGGGGTAGCCCGGGTGCTGCACGAGCCTGGACTCGAGGACGACCTGGCCGTCGCACGCGGTGGCCAGCTCGGCCAGACCGGCAGCGCTAGCCCGCACCGCGTCGTTCACGGTGGCCCCCAGCAGCTCGACCGCCTTTACGTCATCGGCGGTCAGGTCGCGCACCGCCCCCGCCAGGCGTGCGGCCACCTCGTCGAACGACAGGCGCCCCTGGTCGGTCTGGATGCCGGCCCTGGGGACGAGCACATTCTGCGGCGTGGTGCACATCTGCCCGCTGTACAGGCAGAACGAGAAAGCGAGGTTGGCGAGCAGCCCGGCCAGGTCGTCGGTCGAGTCGAGCACCACCGAGTTCACGCCGGACTTCTCCGCGAAGACCGACCTGGCCGGGGTGGCCGCCTGGGACTGCAACCAGCTCCCGAAGTCGGCGCCCCCCGTGTAGTCGACCAGCGCCACCGCGGGGTGCAACGCCAGCGTGCGAGCCAGCCCCTCGCCGTCCGCCTCGACGGCGAGGGTGACCAGGTCGGGCTCGAAACCGTTGGCGCGCAACGACTCGCGGATCGCCGAGACGGTGAGCGCAAGCGGCAGTACGGCCCGGGGGTGGGGTTTGACCACGACCGCGTTCCCCGTGGCGAGCGAGGCGAACAGGCCCGGGTAGCTGTTCCACGTCGGGAACGTGTTGCAGCCGATGACGAGGGCGACACCACGCGGCACAATGCGGTACTCCTTGGCCAGCCGCACCGGCTCGCCACGTCCGGGTTTCTCCCAGACCACCGACGCCGGCATCCGTCGCTGTTCGAGCAGGGCGTGGGCGATCGCCTCGAGTCCGCGGTCCTGCGCGTGGGGGCCGGCCGCCTGGAACGCCATCACGAACGGCTGCCCCGTGGTGTGCATGACCGCGTGGGCCATCTCGAAAGAGCCCGCGTGGATCCGGTCCAGAGCGTCCAGGCAGACCGCTGCCCGGACCTCCGCGCCCGCATCGCGCCACGGGCCCATGGCGGCCGCGGCGGCCGCGAGCAGCCCGTCGACCTGCTGGTGCGGGTACTCCACCCGCAGGCTCGGACCGTACGGCGAGACCTCAGCGCCCAGCCAGGCGTCGGTCGCGGGCTGGTCGGCCAACTCCTCGAAGTGGCGGGTCAGGCGGCCCTCGAACGCCTCGCGCCCGGCGTCCGCCGCCCCCTCGCCGTACACGCGCGGCGAAGGGGATTCGGGGTAGCGCGAGTGCCAGGACCGCGTGCCGAGCGCCTCGATGGCCTGCGCCAGCGCTTCGGCATGCACGCCGACCAGGGCCCGCGCGGCCTGCGGCGCCGAGTCGGGCACCGGGTGCGGTGCTGGCCGCAGGACGTCGGCACCGCGGTCGCTCATACCAGCGAGCCTATCCGCCGGCGCGCCGGCTACGACACGTGCTCGCGCAGGAACTGCACCGCTCGTCCCCACGCGAGGTCGGCCAGCTGGGGGTCGTACGTGCCCAGCTGGTTGTCCTCGTTGTGGAACGCGTGACCGGCCGGGTAGTAGAAGAAGTCCACCTGCGCGCCGGACTCCTTGCGAATCTGCTGCTCCTGGGCACGGGCCTGCTCTACCGGGTAGAACGCGTCCTGCTCACCGTAGTGGCCCTGAACGGCGGCGCGCAGACCGCCGTAGGACTGGGGGATCGCGGGGCCGGCTCCGTAGAACGGGACAGCCGCCGCGACGGCATCCCCCTGCTGGGCCGCGAGCAACAGCACGAAACCACCGCCCATGCAGAACCCGATGGCGCCGACCCGCTGGGAGGTGACGGCCTCGTGGCCCAGCAGGAAGTCGACGGCACCGCCCAGGTCGGTCGCCGCCTGCTCGACGGACAGGTCGTTCATCAGCTGGGCGGCGGTGCCCTCGTCGTGCGCGATGCGGCCCCCGAACAGGTCCGGGGCCAGGGCGACGAACCCTTCGCGGGCCAGCTGGTCGGCGACGGAGGCGACGTGGTCGTCCAGCCCCCACCATTCCTGGATGACGATCACGCCGGGGCCCGACCCGCTCGCCGGAAGCGCCAGGTAGCCGTGCGCCTGATGGCCGTTGCTGGCGAAGGTCACGTTCTGACGCGGGTTGTCGTCCATGCCGACGTCCTCTCCGTCTGGTCCGGATCACTGCCTTTGGGATGTTAACCAGCCGCCAATTGGGATGTTAACGAGCCGCGCGCCAGGTTCGCCCACCGGGCGCCGCACTGGCGCGTTACCTACGCTGTCAGTGACCGCACCGGCCAGCGCAAGGGAACCGCCATCAACCAGCCCAGCAGCAGCCCCACGGTGGAACGACCGCGGGTGGTCGTCATCGGCGGCGGGTTCGCCGGACTCAGCGCCGTCCGCGAGCTCGCCGTCGCCGACGTCGAGGTGACCCTGGTCGACCGGCACCCGTACAACACCTTCCAGCCCTTGCTGTACCAGGTGGCGACCGGCGCGCTGAACCCCGGCGACGTCACCTATGCGCTGCGGGCCTTCATCAGTCGATACCGCAACGCGACGTTCGTCAGGGCCAGCGTCACCTCGGTCGACCCGCAGGCCCAGCTCGTGCACACGGACGAGTCCGGTCCGCTGCCGTACGACGACCTCGTCGTCGCCTGCGGCGTGGCGACCAACTACTTCGACATTCCGGGTGCCGCCGAGCACTCGATCAGCATCTACACGCGGGCGGGCGCGATCGCCGCGCGGGACCGGGTCCTGTCGGCCCTGGAGAAGGTGTCGCTTCGCCGCACGGACACGCCCGCGCCCGTCGTGGTCGTCGTCGGAGGTGGGGCGACCGGGGTCGAGATGGCCGGGGCGCTGGCAGAGCTGCGCAACGAGGCGATCCCCCTGGCCTACCCCGAGATCCAGGTCGGCGAGGTGCAGATCATCCTGGCCGAGATGGGCGAGCACGTCCTCGGGCCCTTTCATCCCTCGCTTCGCCGCTACGCGGCCGGCGCCCTACGCCGACGCGGGGTGGACCTGCGGCTGGGCACCTCGCTGCAGGCGGTCAACGCCGACTCGGTCGTCGTCCGGGGTCCCAGCGGCGAGAGCCAGACCATCTCGTGCGTGGCGACGATCTGGGCCACCGGCGTGAGCGCAGCCCCGGTGGTGCGGGACTGGAACCTGCCCACCGGGCCCGGGGGCCGGATCCCGGTGGGCGCCGACCTACGCGTTGTCGGGTGCCCCCAGATCTTCGCGGTGGGCGACGTTGCCGCGACCGAGCACCCGCTGCCGCAGCTGGCACAGCCGGCGATCCAGTCCGGCAAGCACGCCGGTGTGCAGATTCGCCGGCTGCTCGCGGGTGCGCCCAGCCAGGCTTTCCACTACAAGGACAAGGGGATCATGGCGACGATCGGGCGCAGCGCCGCGGTCGTGCAGCTGCCCTTCGGGCTGCGCATGCGCGGCCTGCCCGCCTGGCTCGTGTGGCTGGCGTTGCACATCCTCACGCTGGTCGGTAACCGCAACCGGCTGGCCACGATGATCAACCTGTCGGTGCGGTACTTCACCTGGCCCCGCAGCCTGAACATCGTGGTCGGCGACCCCGTCGACACCCCTTTGCGGTGAGGGCGCGGGCCTGCGCACAACCGCACAATGGCCCGCCGCGCCGGGCAGGGTGCACACTCAAGGGATGAAGCCACGATCGTCAGGCCAGCGGCGGGTCATCCCGGGCAGCCCGTTCAACGTGCCCGACCCCGGCCCCGGCGAGAGCTACGACATCGACGACCAGGTCGTGCACGACCGGCACGGGTTGGGCCGGGTCATCGAGAAGACCGGCACCCACGAGGTGGTCGTCGACTTCGGGTCGACCTGCCGGCGGATTCCGCTGCCCAGCACCAAGCTCACGAAGCTCTGACCTGCCTCGCTGGCATGAGTCTGCCCGTGCTGGGTACCGGCACGGTCATGCCCCACTTGGTGGACGACAGCTTGGACGACGACAACTTGGACGACGACAGCAACCTGATCGAGCCGGAGGGCCTCAACGCCTCGTCGGCGGAGCAGGTCAACGAACCCGACCACCCCCCGGCCGCGGGTGAGGTTCTGCACGGTGGCCACGGCGACCGCGCGCCTGGCGAGCCGAGCGGTGCGGACGATCTCGACCTGACCGGGACGACCCCCAGCGACGAGCGCGGCCCGGGCTTCACCGACGAGGAGTCGGGCCAGGACAGTGGTTTGATGCAGTAGGGCCCGCCCGTCTGGGACGATGGAGCCCGTGACTCACCAGCCCCCGACTCCGCTCGCCGACGCCGGAGTCGCCCTCGGGCCACTGGACGGCCGGTACCGGAGCGCCGTCGCCCCGTTGGTCGAGCACCTGTCGGAGGGCGCGCTCAACCGCGAGCGGCTGCGGGTCGAGGTCGAGTGGGTGATCCACCTGGGCACCGCGGGCGCAGTGCCCGGCGCCCGGCCGCTGACGCAGGACGAGAGCTCCCGGCTGCGGGCCGTCGTCCGGGACTTCGGGCCGACATCGGTCGCCGAGCTGGCCGAGATCGAGCGCGAGACGGTCCATGACGTCAAGGCCGTCGAGTACTACCTCAAGCGGCGGATGACCGGCCCGCTGGCCGAGCTCACCGAACTGGTGCACTTCGGCTGCACCAGTGAGGACATCAACAATTTGGCCTACGCGCAGATGGTGCGTGGCGCCGTCCGCGAGGTCTGGCTGCCCACTGCCACGGCGCTTGCGGACGACGTCGCCGCCCTAGCCGTACAGCTGCGCGACCAGCCGATGCTGGCCCGCACCCATGGGCAGCCGGCCACCCCGACGACGCTCGGCAAGGAGCTCGCGGTGCTGGCCCACCGGCTGCGCCGCCAGCTGCGCCGGGTCGCCGCCGCCGAGTACCTCGGCAAGCTCAACGGGGCCACCGGCACGTACGGCGCGCACGTCGTGGCCGTCCCGACGACCGACTGGCTGGTGGTCTCGCGCTCGTTCGTCGAGCACCTGGGCTTGACATTCAACCCGCTGACCACCCAGATCGAGTCGCACGACTGGCAGGGCGAGCTCTACTCCGACCTCGCCCGGTTCAACCGGGTGCTGCACAACCTGTGCACCGATCTGTGGTCGTACATCTCGCTGGGCTACTTCGTGCAGACCCGCGGCCAGGGCAGCGTGGGCTCGTCCACCATGCCGCACAAGGTGAACCCCATCCGGTTCGAGAACGCCGAGGCGAACCTTGAGGTCTCGTGCGCGTTGTTCGACGTCCTGGCCTCGACGCTGGTCACCTCCCGGCTGCAGCGCGACCTCACCGACTCCTCCATGCAGCGCAACATCGCCAGCGCGTTCGGGCACTCGCTGCTGGCGATCGACAACGTACGGCGGGGGCTGGCCGGGCTCGACGCGGCGCCCACCGCCATGGCACGTGACCTGGACGCCAACTGGGAGGTCCTCGGCGAGGCGGTGCAGTCCGCGATGCGGGCGGCAGGTATCGCCGGGACGCCGGGCATGGACGCGCCCTACGAGCGGCTCAAGGAGCTCACCCGCGGCAACCGGGTGGACGCCGAGAAGATGCGCGCCTTCATCGCCTCGCTGGGGCTGCCCGCGGACGTCGAGGCCCGGCTGGCCGCGATGGCCCCGGCCGACTACACCGGGTTGGCAGCCAGGCTGGTCGACGAGCTGTGACCAGCGCCGGGCCCGCGCGAGGCACAGCGCCCGGGATCGACCCGGCGCGGCTGGAGACCTGCCTGGCCGTGCTGCGCGAGCTGGACTCGCTGCCCGTTGAGCACCCGGACGCGGTGCGGGTGCGCGAGGCGACAGCCGGGGTGTTCAAGGCGGTCAAACTGCGCAGACGGTCCGAGCGTCAGGCGGCCGCGCTGGCGGCCGACCTGGCCGTGACAGCGGCCACGGCGACCGGGGCGCCGGACCGCATCGACGACGAGACGCGCGGCCGTACGTTGGGCGGTGCGGCGACCACGGCGCTGGCCGGCGTCCTGCGCCGAGCGCGCTCGTGCTACGTCTGCAAGACGCGCTACCGCGAGGTCGACGCGTTCTACCACCAGCTGTGCCCGGCCTGCGCCGCGCTCAACCGCGCCCGGCGCGAGGCGCGCACCGACCTGACCGGGCGGCGCGCCCTGCTCACCGGCGGTCGGGCCAAGATCGGCATGCACATCGCGCTGCGGCTGCTGCGCGACGGAGCCGAGACCACCATCACCACCCGGTTCCCAAACGACGCGGTGCGCCGGTTCGCCGCGATGCCCGACAGCGGGGACTGGTTGCACCGGCTCACCGTGGTCGGTATCGACCTGCGCGACCCGCACCAGGTGCTCGCCCTGGCCGACGCGGTCGCCGCGCACGGCGCCCTCGACATCCTGGTCAACAACGCTGCCCAGACGGTGCGCCGCTCGCCTGGCAGCTACGCCCAGCTGGCCGAGGCCGAGCGGGCCCCGCTGCGGTCTGGCCCGCGCCCACGGGTGCTGGCGCTCGGGCACAGCGTGCCCGTGCACCCCGCCATGCTGAGCGAGCCGGGACTTACGCCGCAGGCACTGACGGCGCTTGCCATGACCAGCGGGTCGGCGTCGCTGCCGCGCGTCGCCGCCGGCACGGCCATCGACGCGGCCGGGTTGGCGCCGGACCTGGACGCCGTGAACAGCTGGACCCGGCGGGTGCACGAGGTGGACGAGCTCGAGCTGCTCGAGGTGCAGCTGTGCAACGTGACAGCCCCGTTCATCTTGGTCAGCCGACTGCGAGCGGCGCTCGCGGCGTCCGCGGCACGTCGTACCTACGTGGTGAACGTCTCGGCGATGGAGGGCCAGTTCGCGCGCGGCTACAAGGGTGCCGGGCACCCGCACACCAACATGGCCAAGGCCGCGCTGAACATGCTCACCCGCACCAGCGCCGCCGACCTGCTGACCGACGGCATCGCGATGACCAGCGTCGACACCGGTTGGATCACCGACGAGCGCCCGCACCCCACCAAGGCCCGGCTGGCGCAGGAAGGTTTCCACGCCCCGCTCGACCTGGTCGACGGCGCGGCGCGGGTCTACGACCCCATCGTGCGCGGGGAGCTCGGCGAGGACCTGCACGGCTGCTTCCTGAAGGACTACGCCCCCTTCCCCTGGTGACCGAGCGCGGCTGAGGCTCACCTGAGGAGTAGCCCGACCACAGCGGCGGGCAGAAGTCCGGCTCACCCCGCAGGCTGAGCAGGCGGTGGTGGCCGTGTGCTGACTTCTGCCCGCCGTTGTGGCGGTCACTACCTGACGTTCAACGTCCTCGACGCCATCGTCATAAACACCGGCCCCAGGGCTTCCGGCGGCCCGACGGGATCGCGGTGGTCCCCCTCGGCGTCCTCGCGCCCTAACCCGCACGGGCTCTCGCAAGCACACGTGCTCCGGTCAGGAGCGGAGCACCTGAGCCAGGCAGGTGCTGACCGCCCCCGGCGGGTGTGCCATAAGCCCACCACAGCGACAGGAAGAAGTCGGACTCAGCAACGACGCTGAGCACAAGCCGGCGGCCGCGTGGCGACTTCTGCCCGTCGTTGTAGCGGCAACGCCAGACCTTCCAACCTCGCGTTCCACGATCGGGCATCCCGCAGGCTGAGCAGGCGGCGGCCGCCGCGTTCGAGATGGTCGGTGCGTGCTCCCGTCAGGAGCCGAGCACCTGAGCGAGGCTGGTGCTGACCTCTCCCGGCACGAGCTCAGCGACCGGTCGGGCCCCACCGGCCAGATCCATCGTGTCCATGACGAAGGCCGTGCGCGCCTGCCGGGCGCGAGCCGGACTGACCGGGTCGGCAGCCAAGGCCATGGTTCGCAGCACCAACCGGGGCAGGTGGCGCGGTTCGCCGCCATAGCCGGCGGTGGCCTGAACGGCCTTGGCCAAAGCGGTCATCGTCAGTCGCTGCGGGCCGCCGACCTCCAGCACCTGGCCGCGCAACGAGCCGCCGAGCGCCGCACTCGCCAGGAGGACGGCGACGTCGCGCGCGCTGACGAACGGGATCGGCTGCTGACCGCGCCCGAACACCAGCACCCGCCCCGACCTGTCCGAGGTCTTGCGCAGCACCTGGATCCAGGTCTCGAAGAACGCCGTCGCCCGCACGACGGTCCACGGGACGGTGCTGTCGCCCAGGAGCTGTTCAGCGGCGTGCTTCATCCGGAACAGCTCGAGCGGACTGTCGGCCGCAGCGCCGACAATCGACGTCAGCACGATCGCCGCACCCGCATCGCGTGCGGCGGCGACGAGGTTCGCGTTGCCGTCCCGATCCACCGCCGCCGGCCCGGCACCGCGGCCACCGAGGAAGCCGTGGACGGCCGAGATCACCACGGTGGCGCCCCGCACCCCAGCGCGCACTCCTTCCCGGTCGCGCACGTCCACCCCGACCACCTCGACCTCTTGACCGAGCACGGCACGCGCCCGTACGGCGTCTCGCACGAGCGCCCGGACGCTCGCGCCGCGGGCGCGCAGCTCCTCGACGACGAACCGGCCGAGCGTCCCGCTGCCGCCCGCGACGACGATCACGGCGACGTTCCGGCGTGCACCTGGCGGCCAACCACGTGTGCGACGTCGGTGGCATCCTCATCGACCGGTTCAAGGAAGAACCTCGCACGCACCGCTCGTGCATCCCGGACCTCGAAGACGATGACGCCGGCCATCTCGTAGTTGGTCCCGTCCAGGCGCCGGCCGCTCAGCTGCCACTGCGACCACACGCTGTCGCCGTCCGCACAGCGCGCCAGGACACGCGCCCGCAGGTCGGGGACGTGCGCGAAGATCTGAGCCCAGTTCTGACGCACCTGCTCGCGACCGGTGAACCCGCGCGCCGGGTGCGCCGGCACCTCGTTCGTGTAGTCCTTCGCGAAACAGTCCACCAACGCCACCAGGTCGTGCGCGTTGGTGGCCGCGCACAGCCGCTCGACCAGGGCGATCCCCTCAGTGTTCATGGCGCGCACACTTTCGTTACACTGCACAGTATTCAATCCTCACTATGGAGCAGCTCGTGGTGCACGTCAAGCGTCCCTACGACGCCACCGGCCGTCGTACGCAGGCGCACCGCACCCGTGTGCGGGTGCTGGAGTGCGCTCGCCGCGTGCTGCTCGACCGGGGCTACCCCGAAACGACTGTGGCCGCGGTGGCGAAGGCAGCCGGCGTGTCCGCCGAGACGGTGTACAAAGCCTTCGGCAGCAAACCGCGCCTGGTCGCAGCCGTCGTCCGCCGGGCGCTCGAGGGCAGCGCCCAGGCCCCGGCTGAGACCCGCTCAGACGCCCTGCAGTCCACCGAGCCGGATCCACGCGCCGTGATCGAGGGCTGGGGCGCCCTGACGGCCGAGGTGTCGCCGCTGGTCGCACCCTTGCTGCTGTTGGTCGAAGCCGCCGCCGCACACGACCCCGAGGTGGCGGCCCTGCGCGACGAGCTGGACGCGGCCAGGCGCGAGCGGATGAGCGCTAACGCGGCTCGCTGGGCTGCGGCTGGGCATCTGCGCGCCGGACAGGAGGCTGAGGACGTGGCGACGGTGCTGTGGACCTATACCTCGCCGCAGCTGTACGACCTCCTGGTGGTGCGCCAACGCTGGTCGCCGCAACGATTCGGCGAGTTCGTAGCCCAGGCGCTGCGCGCTCACCTGCTCGACTAGCGCTCAGAGAGTGACGGGGCCAGTTGGTGTCTGGAAGGTGCACGCGACGAGCCCCGGAGTGCCGTTCGGCGCGGTGAACTGCACGGACACGTCGTTCGTGATCTCCTGTGGCGAGCGTCCCAGCCAGTCACTGACCCGCCCGCTGTCGCCAGCGATCTGCAGGCTCGCAAGGCGCACGGACGTCGGCCCCGCGGCCGAGGGGTGCAGCTGCCCGGCCGTCTCCCACTGCACCAGGAAGGGCAGCTGGGGGTCAGCGAGCAGCCCCTGTACGCCCAGCTGGCGCCAGCGCAGCTCGACCCCGTCCGGCCGGTGCCGGTTGCCCTGAACCGCGGCACGCCCCAGCCGCTGCTCGTGCGGTGCCATGTCATCGACGCCGACGACCCAGCCCAGCCAGCCACCACCGGTCTGCGAGCGCGCCCGCACGGCCTGGCCGAACGGTGCCTTGTCCGACGCCGGATGGTCGAGCACCTCGACGACCTCGACGTAGCGGTCGTCAAGCAGCGGAAGCACGACGTTGCGCGTCCCGAAGCGCGGGTGCACCCCGCCGTCGACGGCGGGCACGCCGAGCGCCTCGGCCATGCGGGCCGCGGTCTCGCGCAGTCCGCCGGTCGGCGCGGCGTAGGACACATGGTCGACTCGCATGGCCCGATCGTGGCACACCTCCAACCGCTGGCTACCAGCGCCCCGACCCCCTCAGCGGCGCGTGCTCAGGAAGGCGGCGAGGCGTTCCATGGCATCGACGAGGTCCTCGACGTGCGGCAGGGTGACGATCCGCAGGTGGTCCGGCTCCGGCCAGTTGAACCCGGTGCCCTGCACGAGCAGCAAGTTTTGCTCCCGCAGCAGGTCGAGGACCAGCTGCTGGTCGTCCTTCACGTCATAGACCTCGGGGTCCAGTCGCGGGAACAGGTACAGGGCACCGCGCGGTCGCACGCAGCTCACCCCAGGGATCTGCCGCAGCAGCTCGAGCGCGGTGTCCCGCTGCTCGCGCAGCCGGCCGCCGGGCAGCACGAGGGCGTCCAGGCCGCGCCGGCCGCCCAGTGCGGTGGCCACGGCATGCTGGCCGGGGACGTTGGCGCACAGGCGCATGCTGGCCAGGATGTCCAGCCCCTCCAGATAGCTGCGCGCCTCGTGGGTCGGCCCGGACACCACGACCCAGCCGGAGCGAAAGCCCGCCAGGCGGTAAGCCTTGGACAGCCCGTTGAACGTCAGGCAGAGCAGGTCGGGGGCCAGGGACGCGGTGGCGATGTGCACTGCGTCGTCGTACAGGATCTGGTCGTAGATCTCGTCACTGAAGACCACCAGGCCGCGGTCGCGTGCGACCTCGACCAGGCCCTGCAGAGTCGGTCGGTCGTACACCGCGCCGGTCGGGTTGTTGGGGTTGATCACGACGATGGCCTTGGTGCGGGGGGTGAGCTGGGCGGCGACGTCGTCCAGGTCCGGCTGCCAGCCTTGGGCCTCCTCGCAGCGATAGTGCACAGGGCGACCGCCGGCCAACGAGACGGCGGCGGTCCACAGCGGATAGTCCGGCGCGGGGATCAACACCTCGTCGCCGTCGTCGAGCAACGCCTGCAGCGCCATCACGATCAGCTCGCTGACCCCGTTGCCCAGGTACACGTCGTCCACGTCGACACCCTGCACGCCGCGGGCCTGGTGATACTGGACGACGGCCCGGCGGGCGGTCAGCAGGCCGCGGCTGTCGCTGTAGCCCTGCGCGGTGGGCAGGGCCGCGATCACGTCGGCCACGATGCCTTCGGGCGCCGTGAAACCGAACGGGGCGGGGTTTCCGATGTTCAGCTTCAGGATCGAGTGCCCCTCACGTTCCAGCCGCTGGGCCTCGGCCAACACCGGACCGCGGATGTCGTAGCAGACGTCGGCGAGCTTGGCGGACTGGAGCACGGGCATGGCGGCCAGTGTGCCAGCCACCCCGTCCACAACAGCCAGTAGCGCTACTGCACGTGTATGAACCGACGAATGGGGTAGTCGCGTCGAGATCACGCAGAGCGACGACGGGAGATTGCGCATGCGCGTGCTGGGGGTCAATGCAGTGTTCCACGACCCGGCCGTGGCGCTGGTCGTGGACGGCGAGATCGTCGCCGCTGCGGAGGAAGAGCGGTTCAACCGGCGTAAGCACGGCAAACCCAACGTGGCCTTCAGCGCATGGGAGATGCCTGAGCGCGCCGCGCAGTGGTGCTTGGGCGAGGCGGGCCTGCGTCCGCAGGATCTGGACGCGGTGGGGTACTCGTTCGACCCGGCCCTGTGCTCCAGCGCCGAGCAGCTTGAGCTGGACGATGTCTGGGACCACCTGCGGGTCGACTACGCCCGCCGGGCGCCGGGCTTTCTAGCCACCGCCCTGCCCGGTCTGGACCCTGACCTGGTCCATTTCGTTCCGCACCACGTGGCGCACGCTGCGTCCGCGGCGCTGGCCGGCCCGTACCGCACCTGCGCCTCGCTCGTGCTGGACGGGCGCGGTGAGCGCGCCTCGCACCTGGCCTCGCACTGGGTGGACGGCACGTGCACACCGCTGGCCGCACAGGCGCTGCCGTCCTCCCTGGGGCTGCTGTACGAGGACCTGACGGCGCACCTGGGGTTCCACCGCTCAAGCGACGAGTACAAGGTGATGGCACTGGCGTCCTACGGACAGCCTCGGCACCTGGACGACTTCACCGGGCTGGTGCGGACCACGCCCGACGGCGGGTTCGTCACCGACAAGGTCGACTGGGCGGCGTACGCGCCCCCCGGCCATGGCGACCTGACGCAGCAGCACGCCGACCTGGCCGCCACGGTTCAGCGCCGGCTCGAGCAGGTCCTGCTGGAGCTGGCCCGATGGGTGCACGAGCGCACCGGCGAGCGGTACCTGACGATGGCCGGCGGGACGGCACTGAACTGCGTGGCCAACTCGGTGCTCGCCGAGCAGGGCCCGTTCGAGGACATCTGGGTGCAACCGGCGGCCGGCGACGCCGGCACGGCCCTTGGTGCCGCGTTGCACGTCGCGCACGAGCAGGACCGGTTGGGCCGCCCGATGACCCTGGCCGCGCTCGGGCGCGGCTTCAGCGACAGCGCGCTGGAGCAGGCGCTGCGCACGGCGCGCGTCCCCTACGAGCGTCCGGACGACCTGACCGACCGGGTGGGCGCCCACCTCGCGCAGAACCATGTCGTCGCCTGGTTCCAGGGACGAGCCGAGTACGGCCCCCGCGCGCTGGGGCAGCGCTCCCTGTTGGCGCACCCGGGCCGGGCGGGCAATCTCGAGCTGCTCAACGACATCAAGGGCCGCGAGCAGTTCCGCCCCGTCGCCCCGCTGGTCCTGCTGGAGCGGGCCAGCGAGATCTTCGAAGGCAAGCTGCCCAGCCCGTACATGCTGTTCGTGCACCGCGTGCGCCCCGGGTGGCGTGAGCGCATTCCGGCTGTGGTGCACGTCGACGGCACCGCCCGGGCCCAGACCGTCGACCGCGTCGAGCAGCCGCTGCTCGCCGGGGTGCTGGACGCCTTCGAGCAGCGCACCGGGCTGCCGGTCCTGATCAACACCAGCCTGAACACCGCCGGCCGCCCGATCGTGGACTCGCCCACCGACGTCCTGGAGCTGTTCGGTTCGGCACCGGTGGACGTTCTGGTGCTGGGGCCGTACCTGGTGCGCCGGGCCGACGTGCCGCGGGTGCGGCCATGACCTCGACGTTCAGCGTGGTGATTCCCACGCTCGGCCGGCCGAGCCTGGCCACGCTGCTGCGCAGCCTGGCCGCCCAGGGCGAGCCGGCGCATGAGGTCGTCGTCGTGGACGACCGCCCGCGGCCCACCACCGCGCTGGACCTCGCGGCCTATCCCGCGGCACGGGTTCTGCCGGGGTACGGCCTTGGCCCGGCGCACGCGCGGAACGTGGGGTGGCGGTTGACGCAGTCGGACTGGGTGGTCTTCATCGATGACGACGTCGAACTGAGTGCCACCTGGTTGTTGGACCTGATCGCCGACCTCACGGCGGCTCGTGAGGACCTGAGCGGAGTCCGCATCGGCGGCGTGCAGGCTCGGGTGGAGGTACCACTGCCCCGCCATCGCCGGCCGACCGACTGGGAGCGCGGCACGGCGGGGTTGGAGCGCGCGCGATGGGCCACCGCCGAGATGGCTTACCGACGTGCGGCGCTGGCGCAGGTCAGCGGGTTCGACGAGCGGTTCTCGCGCGCCTACCGAGAGGACAGCGATCTGGCTCTTCGGGTCATGAAGGCGGGCTGGCAGCTGCGCCGGGGGCAGCGGTCGGTGACTCACCCGGTGCGTCCGAGCGTGCCTGGCGCCAGCCTGCGCCAGCAGCAGGGCAACGCCGACGACGCGCTGATGCTGCGCCTGCACGGGTGGGGCTGGCGCAGCAGGGCGGGCTGCCCTCGCGGCCGCCTGGCGTTGCATGTGCTCACGACCGGCGCGGCCGGCGCCGCGCTGGCTGGCCTGGCGGCCCGGCGCTGGAACAGTGCGGCC
>DAIETC010000131.1 GCA_027345905.1 Kineosporiaceae bacterium
AGCGGGGCTTGCCAAGTGGCGATTTCTTCTGTGGTAATCAGGCTTGCCGCAACAAGGTCTTTTCCGGCTCTATCCGACTTTCCCCACGGTATCGGCTTGATAATCAGGTAGGTCTGGTAGGTGTGGCGGCGTAAACGGGCCCGGTCTCGGGGAAGGACGCGGCGAACGGCTGCTCCAGCGTGCGGCGTCCGAACAACCTTGCCGAGGCGCGGTTCTGGAAGACCAACCGGTGCTCCTCGCCGATCGTGATCGCGATCATCGCCGGGCATGCGTCCCACACCGCCAGGAAGTCGCTAAGACCCAGGTCGCCAAGTGTCCGCTGCATCAGCTTTGCTCGTTTGCGTGCACCAGCGCACCGTAGCGTCAGCTCAGCCGGTCGCGCTGGCCGGCGGCTCGTCGTCCAGAACTGCCTGCGGCTCGCCGTCCACGGCAGGCTCGTCGTCCAGGCCAGCGGACTGGCTCTTGGCGCCCTTCTTGGCGGCCGCCAGGCGCTCCTTCATCTCGGCGGCGTAGACGTCGACGTACTCCTGGCCCGACAGGCGCATCAGCTCGTACATGATCTCGTCGGTTATCGAGCGCAGGATGAACCGGTCGTCCTCCATGCCCTCGTAGCGCGAGAAGTCCAGCGGCGCACCGATCCGCACTCCGACCCGCATGATCGTCGGGATCGTGCGGCCGATCGGCTGGGCCTTGTCGGTGTCGATCATCGCGACCGGCAGCACCGGAACCCCCGCCTCCAGGGCCATGCGCGCCACGCCCGTCTTTCCGCGGTACAGGCGGGCGTCCGGTGAGCGCGTGCCTTCGGGGTAGATGCCGAGCAGGTCGCCCTTGCGCAGCACCCGCAGGCCGGTACGCAGCGCCGCGTCGCTCGCCCGCCCGCCCGAGCGGTCGACGGGCAGCTGGTCGGCGAGCTTGAAGAACGCTGCGGTCAGGCGGCCCTTGGCCCCGCGGCCGGTGAAGTAGTCGGCCTTGGCCAAGAAGGTGACCTTGCGCTCCACCACCAGCGGCAAGAAGATCGAGTCCGAGAACGAGAGGTGGTTGCTGGCCAGGATCGCCGGCCCGGCCTGCGGCACGTGTTCGAGCCCCTCGACCCACGGGCGAAAGATCAGCCGCAGCACCGGCCCGAGCACGACGGTCTTCAGCAACCAGTAGAACACCGCGCACCTCCGTTCGTGACCTGCGACGAACTGTAGGGCACCCCTCGACCGTGGGCACCGGCCGTGGAACGATGACCGCACCCGGTGATCTGCTGGGCCCCCGAGGAGGATCCGTGCCCGTGCTGCCCGGCGCCGAGCCGTACGCCCACGACGGCAGCGACATCGGGGTCGTGCTGTGCCACGGTTTCACCGGTACGCCGCAGAGCTTGCGGCCGTGGGCCCGCCGGCTGGCCGCAGCCGGCCTGAGCGTGCGCCTGCCGTTGTTGCCCGGGCACGGGACGAGCTGGCAGGACCTGAACCGCACCGGCTGGGACGACTGGTACTCGTGCGTCGCCGACGCCCTGGACGAGCTGAACGCCCGCTGCCGGGCCGTCGTGGTGGGCGGGCTGTCCATGGGCGGCGCCCTCGCGGCCCGGCTGGCCGCTGAACGCGGCGCCCAGGTGGCCGGGCTGGTGCTCGTCAACCCTTCGGTGCTGCGCGACCACCGGCGGCTGCAGGCCCTGCCCCTGCTCAAGTACCTCGCCCCGAGCGCTCCGGGCATCGGCAGCGACATCGCCAAGCCCGGCTCGGTCGAGCTGGCCTACGACCGCCTGCCGCTGAAGGCGCTGCACTCGTTGGCGCGCTCGTGGGCGACGACGGTGGGCGAGCTGCCGCAGATCACCCAACCGCTACTGCTGCTGCACTCTCGGGTCGACCACGTCGTCCAGCCGCGCAGCTCTGCGCTCGTCCTGTCGCGCGTGTCGAGCAAGGACGTGACCGAAGTGGTGCTGGAGAACAGCTTTCACGTCGCGACGCTCGACCACGACGCCGACCTCATCGAGACGTCCAGCATCGACTTCGTCCACCGAGTCACGGCGTGAGCCCCATGAGCCCCGACCGTTCGCCCGACAGCGACCGCCCCGACGAGGACGTCGACGCCGAGTTCGCCCGGATCATCGCCGGGTGGGACGAGCTGCCGAGCCTGCCCGAACCCCCAGCGAGCACGCCGCCCCCACCGATTCGCTACTATACCGACCCTCCCCAGCCACCCGCGCTCCCCGGCCCGCCCGTGCCGCGCCCGCGCGACTACGAACCCGCGCCCGAACCCGACGAGGGGTACGAGCCACCCGAACCGCCGCCGCTGCCGCGCGGCGACCTGCCCGGCGTCCTGGCGTGGGCGGCCACGCTGCTCGGGCCGATGTTCTTGGTGTTCGCTGCCCTGTTCTGGAGGGCCGCCAGCCCACTGCTGCTGGGTTTGGCGGTGGTCGCGTTCATGGGCGGGTTCGTGGCGCTGGTGATGCGCCTGCCCTCGCACCGCGACGACGACTCCGATGACGACGGAGCCGTGGTGTGAGCTCGGACGTCGGTTCGGGGGTGAGCGAGACGGTCGAGATCCGCGGACACCTGCTCGACACCGGCGTCCTGTCGCGCTGTGTGGACGACGTGCGCGCGCTGGGCGGCGACTACGTGATCGAGCGGTTCGACGTCGGCAAGGACCACGACGACCAGTCCTACGCGCGGATCCGGGTGCAGGCGGCCACCGAACCCGAGCTGGCCTCGGTGCTCATGCGGCTGAACGCATATGGCGTGAACCTCACCGACCCCGGCGAGGTGGTACTGCGCGAGGTCGAGACCGACGGGGTCTTCCCCCCGGACTTCTACTCCACGACCAACCTGGCCACCCAGGTGCGCCTGGACGGGCACTGGGTGGACGTGCAGCAGCCCGAGATGGACTGCGGGCTGGTGGTGAGCGGGTCGGGCGCGGCCAGGTCGGTGCGCACCGTGCCGGTCAGCGACGTCCGGGCCGGGGACACGGTGGTTTGTGGGGCGAGCGGCGTGCGCGTCGTCCGGCCGAACGCCTCGAGCGGCGAGGCACTCGACTTCGAGTTCATGAACTCGCAGGTGTCCAGCGAGAAGCCGCAGGCGCTGCTCGTGCAGCAGATCGCCCGCGAGCTGCGTGAGACCCGGGCGGCGGGACGCAAGGTGCTCTGGGTGCTCGGGCCGGCCGTCGTGCACACCGGCGCGGCGCCGGCGATGGTCGCACTGGTCGAGGCCGGCTACGTCGACATCCTGTTCGGCGGCAACGCGATCGCCACCCACGACATCGAGTCCGCCCTGTACGGGACGTCGCTCGGCGTCGACCTGTCGCAGGGGCACGGCGTCGAGCACGGGCACGAGCACCACATCCGGGCGATCAACCGGGTGCGCGCGGCCGGCTCGATCGCCGCGGCCGTCGAGCAGGGGCTACTCACCACTGGGGTGATGCACGCACTGGTCACCCACCACAAGCCGTTCGTCCTGGTCGGGTCGGTGCGCGACGACGGGCCACTGCCCGACGTCATCACCGACGTCGTCGAGGGTCAGCGGGCGATGCGCGCGGCGCTGCCGGGGGTGGGCTACGCGATCATGGTGGCGACCATGCTGCACTCGGTGGCCACCGGCAACCTGCTGCCCGCCTCGGTGCCCCTGGTGTGCGTCGACATCAACCCGGCCACGGTCACCAAGCTCGCCGACCGGGGCTCGTCCCAGGCGCGCGGGGTCGTCACCGACGTCGGGTTGTTCCTCGAGCAGCTCGCCGGCGAGCTGGCGCCCGGATGGCGCCGTCCAGCGTGACCCGCGTGCAACGCTGCGTTATGTGATCACGTCGGGCACGCGCAGGTCGGCGAGCACCGGCAGGTGGTCACTGGCCGATCGCAGGTCGACGCCCGACAGGTGCTCGCTGGCCCCGGCCACCGCGAGTCGCTCGACAACCACCTCGGGTGACACCAGCACCGCGTCGATCCGCACGTGCGGCGCCTTGGCGGGGTACGTCGGCGCGCCGGCTCCCGCTTCCAGCCGAGCCGCCGCGTCGCTCAGCGCGGGGCCGAACGCCGCCCACGAAGGGCCGCCAGGCGCCTCGTTCAGGTCACCGGCCACCAGCCATGGACGCGGTAGGTCAGCGAGGCGGCGCAGCACGAGCGCGACGTGCGCCACCCGCTGCTGCGGCACCAGCGACAGATGGACGCTGACGACGGTGACCGGCGCGGACCCCGCGAGCCGCACCTGGGCCAGGGCGTAGCCGCGCGTTCGACGAAGCCACGGCACGGGCAGTCGCCCGACGGCGGCCGCCAGCAGGTCGAGTCGGCGGCTGGTGAACACCGCGGTCCCACCGCTGCCTCGCCCGCCCGCAGCCCAGTGCAGGCCGGTCTCGCGCGCCAGGCGGGCGACCCGCCACGGTGCGCTGAGCCGGCGCGGCACCTCTTGCAGGCACACGACGTCGGGGTCGCACGAACGCAGGACGTGCGCGACGGCGTCCGGGTCATCTCCCAGGTCGTGGACGTTGCACGTCAACAGCCGCAGGCTTGTGCGCCGCTCGCCTTCCACACGCGTGATCACATCCGGGCCGAGCGGCGGTGGCGGCGCCGGAAGATCCGCGTGCGGTCACGGGCCAGGTCGGCCGCACCGATCAGCCCGGCATCGTTGCCGAGCTGGGCGCGCACGATCCGGGCCTCGGGCCGAAAGCCACGACCGGTCAGCTGGCGCCGGAAGGCCTCGCGGGCCGGGGTCAGCAACAGCTCGCCGGCCGCGGACACCCCCCCGCCGATCACGAACAGTCCGGGGTCGAAAGCCGCGGCCAGGTTCGCCAGGCCCACACCCAACCAACGGCCGACGTCCTCGAAGAGCTCGACGGCCGCGGGGTCGCCGTCCTTGGCGGCCGCGGTCACGAGTGGGCCGGTCAGGGACGCCGGGTCGCCGGCCACCCGCTCCAGCAGGTTGTAGGCCACCGGCGAGCCGGCGAGCGCCAGCTCGCGGGCTTCGCGCACCAGGGCGTTGCCGCTGGCGTACTGCTCCCAGCAGCCGCGGTTGCCGCACTCGCAGCGGTGACCGCCCGCGACGACCTGCATGTGCCCGAACTCGCCGGCCACGCCGTACCGGCCGCGGTAGAGCTCGCCGGCGATCAGCACCCCGCCGCCGATGCCGGTGCCCAGGTTGACGCAGACGACGCTGTCCTCGCCCTGCGCGGCCCCGAAACGCCACTCCGCCCACAAGGCGGCGTTGGCGTCGTTCTCCACCACGACCGGCAGGCCGACCCGGCGGCGCATCGCGTCACGCAGCGGCTCGTGCCGCCAGGACAGGTGCGGCGCGAAGAGCACCGAGGACTGGGTAGCGTCGACGAACCCCGCGGCGCCGATGCCCACGGCGATCGCCTCGCGGTAGCCGCGCAGCTCCGAGATCACCTCGGCGATGGTGTCCTCGACGACCTGCGGGCTCTTGCTGCGGTGCGGCGTCTCGCGCAGGGCCCGTTGCAGCACGCGCCCGTCCGTGTCGACCAGCCCGGCGGCGACCTTGGTGCCGCCGATGTCGACCCCGATGGCGGGGCGCTGGAACGACTGCAGTGCGCGCGGTGCATCCAGGCGGCGCTCGTTCACGAGCGCTCCCGCGCCAGGTCGGCGGCGCCGATGATGCCGGCCTCGTTGCCCAGCGTCGCGGCCTGCACCTCGATGTCGGGTCGGTGGCCGCGGGCCGGCAGGTTGCGGCGCAACGCGGCCCGGGCCGGTTCGATCAGCAGGTCCCCGGCCTCGACCACCCCGCCGCCGACGACGAAGGCGGACGGGTCGAGCACCGCAGCCATGGACGCCATGCCCTCACCGAGCCAGCGGCCCAGGTCGGCCAGCAGCTCGACCGCCGCGGGGTCGGCCTCGTTGGCGGCCGCGGTGACCATGCGCCCGTGCAGGGCGCTCGGGTCGCCCTCGCACAGCTCGAGCAGCCGTGCCGCGTGCAGGCTGCCGGAGGCCACCAGCTCTCGGGCCTCGCGTTCGAGCGCCGAGCCGGAGGCGTACTGCTCCCAGCAGCCCCGGTTACCGCAACCGCAGCGGATGCCGTCCGGTACGACCCGGACGTGACCCAGCTCGCCACCAAGGCCCCCGGCCCCGCGCAACAACCGGCCCGCGCTGACGATGCCGCCGCCCAGGCCGGTCCCGACGGTCACGAGCACCATGTCGTTGACGTGCTTGGCCGCCCCGAACCGGAACTCCCCCCACGCCGCCGCGTTCGCGTCGTTCTCCACCGTCACGGGCAGAGCGAGCCGGTTCTGCAGGTCCGCGCCGAGCGGCTCGTCGCGCCAGGCCAGGTTCGGGGCGAACAGCACCATGCCGAGCGTGGTGTTCACGAACCCGGCTGCGGCCACGCCCACCGCCACGACCTGGTGGGCGGCGCGAAGCTCGCTGACGGCGTCCTGGATCTGCGCCTCGATCAGCGCAGCGTCGGTCGCCGGTGTCTCGCGGCGGGTGATGGCCAGCAACGTTCCACGCTCGTCGACCACGCCTGCGGCGATCTTGGTGCCGCCGACGTCGACGCCGATGGTGAGCCCCTCGTTCACTGCGTCTCACCGCTCACGACGGTCCGCTACCACCTGCGCCGGACGTCGGTGTGCGGAACTCCCGCAGCGCGGCCACCAGTGACCCGGCGGCGACGCTCAGGTGGTCGACCACCTGCGGGCTCACTGCGCGCAACCGGGTCAGGCCCAGGCACAGCGGGCAGGAGGTGCAGGCGGCGTGGTCTTGGCCGGCATCGGCCGTGGCCTCGGCGAACCAGCCGCGTAGGGACTCGGCCAGCCGGGCGGCCTCCTCGGCCGCACTGCCCAGTGGGGGGACGTCGTCCGCTGCGGTCACCGGCTCAGCCTTCCACGCGCTTCTTCAGCTCACGCAGGGCCGTGTCGATGATCTGCTTCTCGGCCTTGCGTTTGAGCAGGCCCAGCATCGGCATCTTGACCCCCACCGTCAGCTCGTAGGTGATGGCCGTCCCACTGTCGTGGGCGGTGAGCTGGTAGCTGCCGTCGAGGGCCTTCAGCAGATGCCCGGGCTCGACGAGGGTCCAGCTGACCACGCCGCTGCCGTCCTTCTTGACCGCCCAGGTGTAGTCCAGACGGTAGGCGTCCTTGATCGCGCCGGCGTCCAGCACGAAGCGCACCCGGGCCGCGCGACCGCCCGGGCCCTTGGAGAGCACCTCGGCCTCTTTGACCGCGCCAGTCCACTGCGTGTAGGCCGCGAAGTCGCTGATCACCGCCAGCACCCGCGCCGGTGGCGCGTCGATCTGGACACTGGACTGGGTGCGGTCAGCCATCTGGGCGGTGGTGCCTTTCGCTGCGCGTTGGCCGCCCCCAACCCTGGCGGGAGGCGCGATCAGGTCGCTGCGAACGTTACCCCGAGGGCAGTTGAGGCGATCACCCTGCCGCGCACCCTCACCCACTGTAACGTCGCGAGTCATATTGACGATGAAGACATTGCAGAGTGTGACTGCGCGAACGGCGCTGGCCCAGCGGGGCAGGGCGAGCGAGAGGAGGCCGGGCGTGCCACGACCTCCGCATCCCGCCCAGAACCCACGTGACCACCTGGGTGCGGGCCAGGACCGCGGCGCGAGCGCGGTCGAGTTCGCCCTGCTGGTGCCGATCTTCGTCATGCTGGTGATCGGCGGCATCACCGGCGGCCTGGCGGTGAACCACAAGCTGTCCCTCACCCAAGCCGCTCGCGAGGGAGCGAGGTACGGCTCGACGCTGCCGATCCCGCCGGTGCCAGGGCAGACCGAAGCCGACTGGCTCAACGCCGTCCTGCAGACCACCCAGCAAGCGGCCGGGTCGGACCTGGTTCCCGGGCAGGACAACTCGACCCTGTGCGTGGCCTTCATCGACGGCGCGACCGGGCCGAACACCATGCACCTGAGCATGGACACCACCGGTGCGGTCAGCGGCCCCACAACTGGGCCATGTTTCACCGACACCTCCGCCGTGCGCGCCGACCAGCGCGTGCAGATCCAGATCCAACGCGACCTGCTGCTGGACGCGGGTATCTACCGTTGGCCGCTGCACATCCAGACCCAGGCCGTCGTCCACTACGAACGGCCCGCCCCGTGACCGGCGGAATGCTCACCGAGCTGCGCCGGCGGGACGACGGCGCCTACGCGATCCTGTCCGCCCTGCTGCTGACCGTGATCATCGGTGTGGTGGCGATCGTCATCGACATCGGACTGCTGCGCCACGACCGCCGCTTCGACAAGCTGGCCACGGACTCGGCGGTAATCGCCGGCGCCACCCGGCTCGGCCAGCAGGTCAGCGCCAGCCCGCGCGCGGCATGCCAGGCCACCTGGAACTACCTCGCCCAGAACCTCGCGGCGACGGGCACCTCGCCGTGCGGGACCTTCCTGGCCCCAGGTGACGCCGGTTACTCAGCGTGCCCGGCGAGCGCCACCAACGCCAGCGGCACTCTGACCGGATCGGGCGGCACGTACGACGTGACCATCACCTGGCCGGTTTTCGACACGGATCCGCTGATGGAACCTGACATCCGCCCGGCGGCGTCCACCCTTACCCAGGCCGTCGTGCCGGACGACGGCACACCCTGCGAGCGCCTGGGCGCCAGCGTGCACCACACGCGCAACCTGCTCTTTGCTCCGGCCATCGGCCAGAGCAACTCGGACACGGCAAACCACAGCGTGGCGCGCACCCGCATCGGCCCTGGCGTTGGGGGCATCGCCGCACCCCTGGTCATCCTCGACCCCACCGCCTGCAGCGCCCTGACAGCCGAGGGTGGGGGCGGCGTCCTGATCGCACCCAACGGGCCTGTTCCAGGCCTGATCGCCGTGAACTCGGATGGGACGGGCGGCAACTGCAACGGCAGCACCACCACCATTGACTCCAACGCCATGTCGGCCTCGAACAGCGCCATCTGGGCCCAGGACGGCACGGGGGGTGAGGCGGCCCGGATCCTGAGCTATGCCGTGAATACCGGCCAGACTGACGCCTACAACTCGGCTCAGGTGACCTGCGCCAACAGCAACCCCCCGACCGGTGCGCTGTGCCCGCGGCCCTCGGCGCTGTCCAGCCAGATCTCCCGACTGTGGTTCATCGACAACCAGTACAACTGCACCGCAACCACGACCGGCTGC
>DAIETC010000247.1 GCA_027345905.1 Kineosporiaceae bacterium
ACGACGCGCGCGTGGGGCCGCTGCGGCTGACGGCGTCCGGCCTGGCCCGCCCACGACAGGTCCGGACGGCGGCGTTCGCGGCGTTCGCGGTGGCCGCCGCGGCCGGTCTCGCACTGGTCGTCGTATCGCAGACCTGGTGGCTGCTCGCGGTCGGGGCCCTGTCGATCCTGGCCGCCTGGTACTACACCGGAGGCGCCAGGCCGTACGGCTACCGTGGGCTCGGCGAGCTGTTCGTCTTCGTGTTCTTCGGCCTGGTGGCGGTCCTCGGCACCACGTACACCCAGGCCGGCCGCGTCTCCTGGCCCGCGCTCGCGGCGGCAGCGGCGATCGGCGCGCTGGCCTGCGCGATCCTGGTGGTCAACAACCTGCGCGACGTGCTGACCGACGCCGTGGCGGGCAAGCGCACCCTCGCCGTCCGGCTCGGTGAGCGCTCCACCCGGCGCGCGTACGTCGCCCTGCTGGCGCTGGCGCTGCTCCTGGCTCTCGCGGTGGCGCCGGCCCATCCCGGCGCGCTGCTCTCACTGCTGGCCCTGCCGCTGCTGGTCCGGGGGGGGCGCCGGGTGCTCACGGGTGCGCGGGGCCTGGCGCTGGTCGCCGTCCTGCGCGACACCGGGCGGGCCGAGCTGGTCTTCGGGGTGTTGCTCGGGATCGGGCTGGCCTTGACCTAGCCGGCTTGCTCACGGCTCGCGGCGTACGTCGTCCCCGCGGTGCTGTTCGGCCTCGCGGTCCTCTTCCGCACCGTCCTGCTCGAAGGCGTCGACCGGCTCGTTGCGCAGCCGCCGAGCGGCCCGCTGCGCCAGGTCGCGCGCCATCTGCTCGCGCGGGCCCTTGAGCAGGACGTAGGAGAGGGCGATCGAGGTGACGGCGGTCAGCACCATGAGCAGCAGCGGGTTACGCACTCCCACCAGATACAGCGCGAGCAGGCAGCCGAACAGCAGCATGGTCCGCAGCAGGGTGTAGCGCAGCACCGGGACTCCGGGAGGCTCAGCCGACGCCGGCGTAGGAGTGCAAGCCGACGATGTAGATGTTGACGACCAGGAAGTTGAACAGGATGCACCCGTAGCCCACCAGGGCCACCACCGCCGCCTTGCGCCCCTGCCAGCCCCGGGTGGCGCGCGCGTGCAGGTAGCCCGCGTAGACCACCCAGATCACGAACGTCCAGACCTCCTTGGGGTCCCAGCCCCAGTAGCGGCCCCACGCGTTCTCGGCCCAGATCGCGCCCGCCACCAGGGTGAACGTCCATAGCGGGAACGCGACAGCGTGCAGCCGGTAGGCCACCAGGTCCAGCTCGCGGGCGGCCGGGATGGCGTCCATGAACGAGCGGGGGGGCACGCCGTTGGCGCCCGCCTGGCGCTCGCGCCGGTCCTGCACCAGGTAGAGGATCGTCAGCGAGAAGGCGATGGTGAACAGGGCCGAGGAGATGAACGCCACGCTGACGTGGATCGCGAGCCACACGCTCTTCAGCGACGGCACCAGCTGGCCGGCCTGGGTGTAGAGCACGGTCACGGCCAAGCCGAGGGTCAACAGCACCGGGCCGATGACGAAGGTCCCCAGGTAGCGCAGGTCGCGCCAGCGCAGGGCGGCCAAGAAGACGAGGGTCACGACCGCCGACCCGGCCGTGGCGAACTCGTACATGTTGCCCCACGGCGGTCGTTGCACGGACAGCCCGCGCAGCACCACGGCTGCCACGTGCAGGAGCAGGGCCAGAACCGTCAGGGACACCGCGATTGCGGCCGACTTGCGCCGCACTCGCACTGGGACGTCGGCCCCGCCCGCACGCTCGTAGCCCACAGCTGCCTCGCCGGCCCCCACCATGGCCAGCTCGCGGGGCGCCGCGGCCAGCGCGGTGCTGCGCTCGGCGCGAGCCGCACCGCCGGCCAGGTCCATGGTGTAACCGAGGAACGCACCCGTGTAGCTGGCCATCGCCGAGTACAGCAGCAGGTTGGAGTAGTTGGCGAGGGTCTCGTTGACGCTCACGCGGGGGCCTCCTGGAGGGTGGGCTGGCGATGCGGGGGATCGAGGGCGCGCAGCAGCCGGTCGAGCTCGTCGTCCAAGCCGGTGTCCTCGCCGCGGGCCAGCGCTGCAACCTCGACCACGGTACGCCTCACACCGTCGTCGCCGAGCACCGGGCGGGCGCGCAAGAAGACCCGCCGGCGCGGCACGAACAGGGACAGGGACAGGCCGACCATGGCGGCGATGGAGGCGAACAGTGCCCACACCCGTCCCGGGTCGTGCCGCACCGAGAGCCCGGCGAAGCGCTCGACCCGCTCGAAGGTCACCGAGCCGCGCCCGCCGGGCAGGTCGACCTGTTGCCCGGGGGACAGCAGCAGCCGCACGGGTGAGCCGTCGGGGTTCTTCACAGGGCTCATCGTGCGCTGGTCGAGGGTGTAGACCGACGGGGAGTCGCCCAGGTTGCCGACGAACACCATCAGTGCGAGCGCGGGGTTCTTGTCGTCGGGGAAGATCGACACCGGCAGCTTCCCGGCGGAGAAGGCGACCGTGGGCAGGAACAGCCCGTTCAGCCCGATCTGCTGTGGCTGGGCCCCGGCGACCTTGACCACACCCACCGAGGTGTAGTTGCCGTCCTGCGGCAGGAACGGGGTCGCGTCGGAGTACAGCACCTGGCCCTTGGCGTCGCGCACGGTGATGACCGGCGCGTACCCGTTGCCCAGGAGGTAGACCTTGGCGCCGTCCAGCTGCAGGGGGTGGTTGACCGAGATCACGAAGGGGCGCTCGCGCGCGCCCGGCGCGGCGGTGCTGGTGACGTCGGCCTGGAACTCGCGCGGCGCCCCGCGCAGGCTGCCGGTCGCCTGCTCGTCGAACCGCACCGTCATCGAACGCACCGACACCGAGAACGGCGGGAGGTTCTCGGTGTTGACCCAAGGGCCCGGGTCGATGGTGTCGAAGTTCGCCGCGGCGTCGCTGAACGTGGCGCCCACCGGGACGATCACGTCCCCGCGCCAGCCCAGCAGGTGCCCGGCGGCCACCGCCACCAGCAGGAGCACCAGCGAGAGGTGGAAGACCAGGTTGCCGGTCTCGCGCAGCCGGCCGCGCTCGGCACTGACCTCGTGCCCACCATCGGGCAAGGCGGCGACGAGCAGCCGGTAGTGCCGCGAGCGCAGCGCGGCCTGCGCCGCCTGCAAGGTCGGGGCCGGATCGGCGTCCAGCTCGACTCGACGGTGCACGGGCAGCCGCTCGAAGCGCCGCGGCGCCGGCGGGGGCGGCGCGGTGATCGCCCGCAGGTGCTGTCGGGTCCGCGGCAGCACGCAGCCGACCAGCGACACGAACAGCAGCAGGTAGATGGCCGAGAACCACACCGAGGAGTAGACGTCGAAGCCGCCGATGCGGTCCAGCCACGGGCCGAGCGTTGGATGGGCCTGCAGGTATGCGCTCACCTGCCCGGCGTTGATCCCCCGCTGCGGCAGGACCGACCCGGGCACCGCGGCTACCGCCAGCAGCAGCAGCAGGAACAGCGCGGTGCGCATGCTGGTCAGCTGGCGCCAGACGAAGCGAGCCGTCCCGACCGGTCCCAGGCGCGGCAGCGTCGGCGCCGTGTTGCTCGCGGGCGTGCCGCTCATACCGACACCTGGAACCCGGCGACCAGCGAGGTCTGCAGGCGGGTGACCAGGTCGGTCCAGACCCCGGCGGCCATCAACAGCCCGACCAGCACGAGCAGTCCCCCACCGGCCAGCTGCAGTCCCCGCTGGTGGCGCCGCATGAGCGCCAGCACCCGCGCGGCCCGCGAGTAGCCGAGCGCGACCAGCACGAACGGGACCCCCAGGCCCAGGCTGTACGCCGTGGCCAGCACGACCCCGCGGCTGACTCCGCCGCCGTCGCTGGTCGCCAGCGACAGCACCGCGCCCAGGGTCGGGCCGCTGCACGGTGCCCAGCCGACCGCGAAGACGGCGCCGAGCAGCGGGGCACCGGCCAGCCCGGCCGCGGGTCGCCAGCGGGGGCCGAGACGGCGGTCCGCGGCGGGCACCAGCCCGACGAAGACCAGGCCCATGAGCACCACGACCGCCCCTGCCACCCGGGTGATGATCTCCTGGTGGGCCTGCAGCTGACCACCGAACGAGGCCAACGTGGCAGTCACCGTGACATAGACGACGGTGAAGCCCACGACGAACAGCAACGCGCCGGCGACCAGCCGTCCGCGCTGCTGCCGGCCCAGGTCGACGCCGGTCAGGCCGGTGACGTAGCCCAGGTATCCGGGCACCAGCGGCAGGACGCACGGGGAGGCGAAGGACACCACGCCGGCCAGGACCGCGACGAGCAGTGCCGCGGGCATCGACCCGGACAGCACCGTCTGCGCGAAGGAGGCACCGATCACGAGGAGTCCCGCAGCACGTCGTCGATGAGCCCAGACAGGGTGCTGGCATCGGTCTGACCCGAGACCCTCGCGGCCAACCGGCCGCGCCGGTCCAGGATGAGCGTGGACGGCGTGGCGGCGGCCTTGCCCTTCAGCTGCAGCTGGATGCTCGTGCCGTCGCCGACCGAGGGGTAGGTGATGGCGTACTTGCGCTGGAACGCCCGGCCCGAGGCTGCGCTCTCGCGCAGGTCGACCCCGACGAACTGCACCCCGCGCCCGCGCACCAACTCCCAGGTCTTCTGCAGGCCGGGCGCCTCGGCGTTGCACGGGGGGCACCAGGAGCCCCAGGTGTTGATCACCACGACCTTGCCCCGGTAGGTGGCGGTGTCCAGGGGCGCCCCCTCCAAGGTGGTCCCCTGCACCCGGATGCTCGTCGTGCGGCTGGCTGGCGCGAGCTTCTCGATGGTGCCGTCGCCGGAGACGAAGCCGACCCCCCCGTTGCGCGCGCCGGCGGCGATCGACGAGCTGGAGCTGGTGCACGCCGACAGTGCGAGGACGGCGAGCAGGCCCAGGGCGGTGCGGCGGCGCATCAGGCTCCCGCCACTGGGCTGGCGCCGGGCAACAGGGACCCGGCAGGCTCGCTGAAGGCGATCGCGCTCAGGTCGGGTCCGTCGTAGATCAGGGAGGTCAACGAGGCCAGGCTGCACTGGCGCTTGCGCGGGTCGTGCCACAGCCGTCGTCCTTCCAGGGCCAGCCGGGCCACCCAGACCGGTGACTGGTGCGAGACCAGCACGGCCTCGTGCCCGGCCGCCTCGGCCCTGGCGCGCTGGACGACCGCGAGCATGCGGGCGGCGATCTGCGCGTACGGCTCACCCCAG
>DAIETC010000132.1 GCA_027345905.1 Kineosporiaceae bacterium
TTCTCCTCGTGCATCGATGGTGCGTGGGTGGTGATCAGGTCTGACGCGTGCCAAGCGATGAGCAGCTCGGCGCACTCCGTGGCCGGGTCGTCGGCGCCCATGACGGCGCCCATGACCGCAACTCCAGCGGCTCCGGCGTCCCGGCAGGCGGCTGCGTTGGCCGGTTGGACGCCGCCCAGGGCGTAGACGGGCAGCCCGGCGCTCTGGACGAGCCGGAACAACCCGGCCAGGCCCAGGGCAGGTCCGTAGCCGGGCTTGCTGGCGGTCGCGAAGATCGGCGAGAGGGTCGCGTAGGCGCAGCCCTCGTCGGCGGCGCGGGACAAGCCGGCGCCGTCGTGGCAGGAGCGGCCCACCAGCCCGGCGCGCTCACCCGGGGAGTCGGCCCGGGCCAGGTGCACGCCGTCGGCGTCCAGCCCGGCGTCGGAGGCGGCGATCAACAGCCCGTCGACCGGTGCGAGCACGGCGCGCAGCTGCGCCGCCAACGCGGCGCGTTCGGGCGCGGTGAGGTCCTTCTCGCGCAGGACGACGGCCCGCGCCCCGCCCTCGACGGCGCGGGCCACGGTCGCCGGCAGGTCACGGCCACGGGCGGCGGACATCCGCCGGTCGGTGAGCACCAGCAGCGGCGGCAGCCGCGCCGGCCTCACAGGTCTGCCCGCCCGTCGTCCGAGGTGGAGGCGTGGGCGTGGAAGCGTTTGGGGATGCGCCCGGACAGCCGCGCGGTTCGGCCGGCGAGGACCGCTTGGCGCATCGCCGTGGCCATCGCCACGGGGTGGCGGGCGCGGGTGACCGCGGAGGCGACCAGCACCGCGTCGCAGCCCAGCTCCATCGCCAGGGCGGCGTCCGAGGCGGTGCCGATGCCGGCGTCCAGGACCACCGGCACCCCCACTGCCTCGCGGATCAGCTCGATGTTGTGCGGGTTTCGGATGCCCAGCCCCGACCCGATCGGCGAACCCAGCGGCATCACCGCGGCGCAGCCTGCGTCGGCCAGCCGGGCCGCGAGCACCGGGTCGTCGTTGGTGTAGGGCAGCACCACGAAACCGTCGCCGACCAGCTGTTCGGCGGCGTCCAGCAGCTCGACGGCGTCGGGCAGCAGGGTGCGTTCGTCGCCGATCACCTCCAGCTTGACCCAGTCGGTCTCGAAGGCCTCGCGGGCGAGCTGGGCGGTCAGCACCGCCTCGCGGGCGGTCATGCAGCCGGCGGTGTTGGGCAGCAGCCGCACACCGGTGCGCTCGATGACGTCGAGCAGCGAGCCGCGGCCAGTGGGGTCGACGCGCCGCAGGGCGAGGGTGACCAGCTCGGTGCCCGATGCGGTGATGGCCTGCTCGAGCAGCTCCAGGCTGGGGGCGCCACCCGTGCCGAGGATGAGCCGGGAGGTGAACCGGACGTCGGCGATCGACAGCTGGTCCGGGTCGGGTGCCTGCGTGGCCATTGCGTTCACCCGCCCTGCGCGGCGACGAGGATCTCGACCCGGTCGCCGGGCCGCAGCGTGGTGGCCGCCCACTGGCTGCGCGGTACGACGGCGCCGTTGACGGCGACGGCGACCCCGCGGGTGGCGCCCGGGGCATGTGCCGCCAGCACCTCGGGCAGCCCGGCCGCAGCCGGCAGTTCGTGCTGCTCGCCGTTGACCCACAGCGGCCCGCTCATGGCACCGCCTGCAGTGCGGTCTCAGCGCCGAAGCGTTGGGGCGAGAACGCCCCGAGGTGGCCCGACAGCACGCCGTCGGCGAGGTAGTCCGCGATGGCGTCCGCCGTGACCGGCGCGAGCAGGACGCCGCTGCGGTAGTGCCCGGTGGCCAGCACCAGACCGGGCAGCGAGCTCGGGCCGAGCAGCGGCGCGTTGTCGGGGGTGCCGGGGCGCAGGCGGCACACGGTCTCGACGTGCTCCAGCTCACCGAGCGCGGGCAACAGCGTCAGCGCGTCGCGCAGCAGCTCGTACGTCGCGCCCGCGGTGACCGTGGTGTCGAACCCCCGCTCCTCACTGGTGGCGCCCACGACGACCCGCCCGTCGCCGTACGGGACGGCGTAGACGTGGGTGCCGTGCACCCAGCCGCGGACGGTGCGCGACAGGCCCATGACGCCCGACGGCCCCTTCAGGCGCAGCACCTGGCCCTTCACCGGTCGCACCGGCGGCCGCGCCTGCTCGGGCAGGTTGGCGAGCAGTCCGGTCGCGGCTGCCCGGCCGGACCAAGCTCCCGCGGCGAGGACGACGCTGGTCGCGGCCAGCTCGGTGCCGTCGTCCAGGCCGATGCCGGTGACGGTGGTGGCGGTGGCGATGCCGGTGGTGGTGGTGGCGGCGGTGGTGGTCAGGCTGCGGGCCCGTTGGCGCACGAGCCGCACCCCGGCTGCCGCGCCGGCAGCGAGCAGGGCGCCCACCAGGGCGCGGGGATCGACCACATGGTCGCTGTCGACGGCCAAGCCGCCGCGCAGCCGCGGCGAGAGTAGCGGCTCGAGCCGGCGGCACTCGCGGGCGGTGACGGGGCGTGCCGACAGGCCGAGCTCGCGGTGGTATTCGTGCAGCCGGTCCAGGGCGCGCAGGTCGTCGTCGTCGGTCGCCACGACCAGGGTGGCGGCGTTCTGGTGCGGGATCGCCAGCCCAGATGCGCTCGCCAGCTCGGCCAGGAAGCCCTCGTAGCGTCGGGCGGACTCCAGGCACAGGGCCAGCAGCGCCTCCTCGCCGTATGCCGCCTCGCTGACCGGCGCCAACATGCCCGCGGCGGCGTACGACGCGCCGTGCCCGGGGGCGTCGTCCACGAGGGCGACGGACAGGCCCCGCTGGCTGGCGCGCCAGGCGACGGCAGCGCCGATCACCCCGGCCCCGACGATCGCGACGTCGTACGTCGCCGGCGCGCTCATGCCGCCACCTGACCCAGTGCGCGCAGCAAGGCCCGGACGGCAGCTGCAGGGTCGGCGGCGTCCGACACCTGGCTGACGACGGCGACGCCGTGCACGCCGGCCGCGAGCAGCTCGGGAACCCGCTCGGCGCTGACCCCGCCGATGGCGATGACCGGCACCGTGACCGCTTCGACCACCTGCGCAAGGGTGGCCACCCCGATCGGCTCGGGCAGGCCGGACTTGGTGGCGGTGGCGAACGCGGGCCCGACGCCCAGGTAGGACGCGCCGTCGGCCACCCGTGCTCGTGCCTCGTCCGGCCCGCGGGCGGTCGCCCCCAGGATGAACGCCGGGCCGACCATTCGCCGGGTGGCAGCCAGCGGGAGGTCGTCGGCCCCCAGATGCGCCCCGGCGGCGCCCACCGCGAGTGCGACGTCCGGGCGGTCGTCGACCAGGCACTGCGCCCCGTGGGCCTGGCACAGGTGCAGTACCCGAACCGCTAGGTCGTACAGCTCGCGCCCGCTCGCCGATGGGGCCCGCACCTGGATGACCGGCGTGCCGGCCGACAGCGCGGCGCGCACTACCGCGATCGGGTCGCGCCCCGGGCGTGCGTCGGTGATGACGTGCAGCCGTCCGATCGGCACGTCGCCTCCCTGACTGGGCACGGGTGAGGCAGAGGCCAGCCCTGCGGGCTCCGCGAACTCCCTGCGCCGGCATGACCCGGATCAGGTTCGAACGGTCGGGGGCTGGCAGCCCACCCTCTCAGCCCGATCCGCATCGGGCTCCCGTGTTGGTGCCCTCGACCCTACTCCGCCTCGCTGCACACCAGGCAAGCGGCTGCCTCGGGCGCGGGAGGGTTGGCGCCTAGCGCTCCCCTAACCGCCACCCGTACCCGGCGCGGGCGTATGCGATGTCGTGCAGCCCGCCAACGCAGATACTCGACGGTGTATGACATACTCGATGTGTGGAGGACGTTCCGATCCGTGTCGTCCGGTCAGGACGACGCCATCGGATCGGGAACGCGCACATTCTGGCCGCGATGGCCAACGCGGGAGCGCCGGCGTTGATCCAAACCGAGGACGGCCCGCAGCTGCATTTCGTTGGGGCCGACGACCGGAGCGTCGACCTGCACGTCATCGCGGTACCGGACAACCGTCGTCCAGGTGGGCTGGCAGTCATCCACGCCATGCCGATCAGCTACACCGATCGAGAAGAAGGAGACAGCTGATGAGCACCGTCGACCCAGGCAGATACGTAGTCGGACCTGCCAGCACGATCGAGGACGTCGACCTCGTCAAGGAAGACCTGCGATTGCGGGATGGTCGCCGGCTGACGAACGAGCTTGCGGACAAGATGGCCCGAGAGGGCGTCGCCGAGGCGCGCCGGCGCAACCTCATCCCCGGGGGCAAGTCGTTGGGCGGCGACGGCAGCCACTCACCCCGGGTGCAGTTCCGGGTACCAGAGTCGTTACGCGCGGCCGCCGAAGCCAAGGCCGCCGCTGAGGGCGTGAGCCTGTCGGTGCTGTTCCGCGAGGCACTGGAGCACTACCTGGCCTCCTGACGCCAGGTCGTCACAACACACAACGCCGACAGGCATACGGGTCATCGCGGCCCGGGCTGTCTGACGTCGTACCGGTAGCCCGCCGCCCGGTCCGCGGCCGTGAAAGGGTGGGGCAAGATCGCCAGCCACTTGGGGCGCCCAGCAGCCTCGAACTGGGCCAGGTACCCATGGGCCACGCCGTCCTTGCGCTGACCTTGGCGAAGTCCACCCACGCGATCTCGTGGCATTCGGCGAAGCGGTGGATCGCCACGACGAAGCTCCGCTGCGCTACCTGCCAGGCAAGCGGCCGCCTCGCGCGCGGATCGGCATCCACTCGGCGCGGTTGCCGACGAGCACTAGCGTGGGCGCCATGTCTGCCCTGATTCCTCCTGTCGTCGAGCTGTCCTGGTGGCGCGAGCGCCGAAGCGACGTCGTTCTGGCCGATGTCCGGTGGTACCTGGACGGCCGTTCGGGCCAGGCCGCGTATGCCGGGGGGCACCTGCCCGGGGCCGTGTTCGTTGACCTGGACACCGTGTTGTCCGGGGCGCCGAGCCCGGCAGCAGGACGCCACCCGCTGCCCGACCCGGCGGTGTTCGCTCGCGGCCTGTCCGACCTGGGTGTCGGTGACGATGACCTTGTGGTGGCCTACGACGACGCCGGGGGAGTCATCGCCGCTCGGCTCGTGTGGATGCTGCGCGTGACCGGTCACGGTGCCGCGCTGCTCGACGGCGGCCTGCGCTCCTACGACGGCCCCCTGGAGGGGGGCGTCGTGGTGCGTCCGCAGGCAGCGTTCACCCCCACCCCCTGGCCGGTGCATCGGGTCGCTGAGATCGACGACGCCGTGAGCCGCGCCAACGTCGTCATCGACGCGCGCGATCGCCAGCGCTACCGCGGGGAAGGTGAGCGCCTCGACCCGCGGGCGGGGCACATCCCGGGATCGGTGAACGTGCCGTGCCGCGAGCACCTGACCAGAGATGGCCGGTTCCTGCCCGCGACGGTTCTACGCGAACGGTTCGTGGCTGCCGGTGTCACGCGAGGATCCGAGGTCGTGTCGAGCTGCGGCTCGGGGGTGACGGCCTGTCACAACCTGCTGGCGCTTGAACTGGCAGGCTTTGGGCCAGGCCGGCTCTACCCGGGGTCGTGGTCGCAGTACGCCGCAGCCGCCGACCGGCCGGTCGCCACCGGTGACGAGCCCGGCTGAGCCTCGTCGTCGGGGTGGTGTGCACTATTCGACAACAACCCACCCGCTGGGCGTCCGGTTCGCAGGAGTGGCCCGGATATGACTTCGGGGTTCGTGTCGAATCGTGCACGCTCGCGTGTGCCGAGCCTCGTCGTGGAGGGGTCAGTCCCGGGGGTGGCGGGCGAAGTGGCGCACCAGGTCCTCGTGCAGCAGCCCGTTGGAGGCCAGTGCGCTGGTGCCCCAGGGCGCGGGCTCGCCGTCCAGGGAAGTGAACGCGCCACCGGCCTCCACGACGATCGGCACCAGCGCGGCCATGTCGTGCAAGGCCAGGTCGGGCTCACAGGCCACGTCGACGCCGCCTTCGGCCACCAGCATGTACGACCAGAAGTCCCCGTAGGCGCGGGTGCGCCAGCACTGGCGGGACAGGTCCAAGAAGGTGTGCAGCCGCTCGTGGTCCTCCCAGCCTGCGAGGCTGGAGTAGGACAGTGAGGCGTCGTGCAGCTGGGCGACCTTCGAGACCTGCAGCCGGCGGGCGCTGGACAGGCTGCGCCCGCTCCAGGCGCCGGAGCCGTTGGCGGCCCACCAGCGCCGGCTCAGGGCGGGTGCCGAGACCACGCCGAGCACAGGAGCGTCCTCGTCCACCAACGCGATCAGGGTCGCCCAGACCGGCACGCCGCGAACGAAGTTCTTCGTGCCGTCGATGGGGTCGATCACCCAACGCCGCGGCCCGTGCCCGCTGTCCTGCATCTCTTCGCCTACGACGGCGTCGCGGGGGCGGGTGCGCTTGAGCTGCGAACGCACGAGCTGCTCGGCGGCCAGGTCGGCGTCCGTGACCGGCGTGAGGTCCGGCTTGGTGTCGACCTGCAGGTCGCCCGCCCGGAAGCGGTCGGTGGTCAGGCCGTCCACGGCATCGGCGATGACATGCGCGAGGCGAAGGTCGTCGTCGTAGGTCGGCACCTGCGCAACCTACCGCCCGAGCGTGGCGCGCAGGCCCGAGCGAGGGCCCCGGCGGTGCGCGCCGTGCCCCTGCGGCTACTCGCCGCTGCCGCTGCGGGCGCGCAGGACCCGGCGCAAGGAGTCGAGGCGGGAGCGGCCGGCCGGCCCCGCGCGGCCGTCCTCGACCCAGGCGTCCAGGGCGCACTCTGCCTCGTCGTGCGTGCAGCCCCGGGGGCAGTCCGCAGTGCCCGGCTCCAGATCCGGGAACGCGTTGATGATCCGGGCGAAGTCGATGTGCGCCAGGCCGAACGAGCGGATGCCCGGGGTGTCGATCACCCACCCGTCGCGGCCTGGCAGGCGCAGGGCGAGCGCCGACGTCGAGGTGTGCCGTCCCCTGCCGGTCACGTCGTTGACGATGCCGGTCGCGCGCGTGGTGCCGGGAACCAGGGCGTTGACCAGCGTGGACTTGCCGACCCCGCTGTGGCCGATCAGCACCGTACGTCGACCGACGAGCCGCTCGCGCACCTGTCCCAGGCCGGTGATGGTGGCGTCGGGGGCGACATGCGTGACGACCCACGGGACGTCCAGGGGCGCATAGCTCGCCACGAAGGCGGTGGGGTCGGCCAGGTCGGCCTTGGTCAGCACGAGCAGCGGCAGCAGGCCCGCGTCGTACGCCGCGACCAGGCACCGGTCGACCATCCGCGGCCGAGGCTCGGGCTCGGCGAGCGCGGTGACCACCGCCAGCTGGTCGGCGTTGGCGACGATGACCCGCTCGAAGGGGTCGGTGTCGTCGGCCGTTCGGCGCAGCACCGAACGGCGTGGTTCGACGCGGACGATGCGGGCCAGGGCGTCCGGTGCGCCGCTGGTCTCCCCGACGACGCGCACCTCGTCGCCGATGACGATCCCTTTGCGACCCAGCTCGCGAGCCTTCATGGCAACCACGGTGCGCTCGCTCGCGCCTGAACCGACCAGGGTGGTGTACCGCCCGCGGTCGACCCCGACCACGAGGCCGAACTCGGCAGCGTCGTGTGCCGGGCGCTCCTTGGTGCGTGGGCGCGAACCGCGCCGGCCGGGGCGCACGCGCACGTCGCTCTCGTCGTACTCGCGGGGTCTCGGGGTCATAGCAGGCGGGTCAACGCCGGCTCACGCCTCGACCAGCGCCGACCAGCGGGCGGTGAACTGCGGCAAGGTCTTTGCCGTGGTGTCCACGTCCTGGATGACCAGGCCGTCGACCGCCAGACCGATGACCGCGCCGGCCATCGCCATCCGGTGGTCGTGGTAGGTGCCGAACAGGCCACCGTGCAAGGGCGCCGGTCGAATCCGTAGGCCGTCGTCGGTCTGCGTTACGTCACCGCCGAGCGCGTTGATCTCGGTGGCCAGTGCTGCCAGCCGGTCGGTCTCGTGGCCCCGAAGGTGCGCGATGCCGCGCAACCACGACGGTGAGGACGCGAGGGCGGCCACCGCCGCCACCACCGGAGTCAGCTCGCCGACGTCGTGCAGGTCGACGTCGATGCCCTCGATGGCGCCGCCGCCGCGCACCGTGAGGCCCGCGGCGTCCAGCATGACGTCGGCGCCCATGGCGTCCAGGATGTCACGGATGCCGTCGCCGGCCTGCGTGGTGCGCATCGGCCACCCGCTGACGGTGACCCGTCCGGCCGTGACGAGTGCGGCCGCCAAGAAGGCGGCGGCGTTCGACAGGTCCGGTTCGACGACGACGTCCAATGCCGAGATCGGCCCTGGGTGCACCCGCCAGGTGTTTGCCTCACCGTCGTCGACCTTGACGCCGCGGTCGCGCAACGCCTCGATCGTCATCGCGATGTGCGGCTCGCTGGGCACCGGTTTGCCGTCGTGGTGCACCGTGACGCCCCGGACGTATCGCGCACCAGCCAGCAGCAGGGCCGAGACGAACTGGCTGGACGCCGACGCGTCCATCGTGACCGTGCCGCCGGGCACGGCCGGGCGCCCAGTCACCTCGAACGGCAGGGTGCCCCGGCCGCCGTCCTGGACGCCGACGCCGAGGGTGCGCAGCGCCTGCAGGAGCGGGCCCATCGGGCGCACTCTCGCGCCCGCATCCCCGTCGAACGCGACTGTCCCGTCGGCCAGCGCCGCCACCGGGGGCAGGAAGCGCATCACCGTCCCGGCCAGGCCGCAGTCGACGCTGACGCCACCTTGAAGGCGGTGGGGAACGACGAGCCAGTCCTGCTCGTCCTCGACGATGTCGACGCCCATAGCGCGCAGTGCGCTCGCCATCAGCAAGGTGTCGCGCGAGCGCAATGGCGACCGCAGCCGGCTGGGGCCCTGTGCGAGGGCCGCGAGCACCAGGAAGCGGTTGGTCAGCGACTTGCTGCCCGGCAGGCTCACGGTGGCGTCGACCGGTCGCACCGCTGTTGGCGCGGGCCAGTCGAGCGGGTCTTCGCCGAGCCCGTTCAGTCGAATGGCAGTGCGCCGCTCAGCTGATGTGCGGACAGCTTGGCCTGGCGGCGAGCGGTGCTCTTCGCGTGCCGGGCCTCCTTGCGCGCCAGGCGGGCCGTGCGGTGCAGGTCCTTGTTCGCGCGCTTGGCACGCCACGACAGGCCCGGGCGTCCTTCGGTGTCGACCACCGCGAGCAGCGCGCCGCCGAGCAGGCCAAGGTTCTTCAGGAAGTGCGCCTGTTGCTGCTTACGGGCCTGGGGGTCCTTCACTTCCCAGAATCGGTGTGCCGCAAGGGTTGTCGGCACGATCGTGCCGGCAAGCACCAGAGCGGCCAGGCGCGGTAGTCGTCCCGTGGCCAGCAGCGCTCCCGCTGTGGCCATGGCGGCCCCGTTGACCCGAACCAGCAGTTCGGGGTCGTTCGGCAGCCCCAGCTGCGGTGGCACCTTGCGCAGTACCGGCGCGGCCAGCTTGGCTCGCGCCCCGGGGTGCCGGTAGGAGTCGACCCCCCCGATGACGAACTGTGCCGCGAGCAGCGGGCGGGCGATTCGGCGTACGACGGACATGAGACCTCCCAGTCGGCGGCAACGCCCCCATCCTGGCCCAGCCGGGGTGGGCAGCGCGACCGCAGGGTGGTGGTGGCAGGCTGGCGCGATGTGCGGCAGGTATGCGGCGAGCGCCTCCCCGGCGGACCTGGTGGAGGAGTTCGAGGTGGAGGCCGACGAGAGCGGCGGGGCGCTGGTGGCCGACTACAACGTGGCCCCCACACGGGCGGCGCCCGTCGTCCTGACCCGGCCCCCGCGCGAGGACCCCGACGCTGACCCGGTCCGCCAGCTTCGGCTGCTGACCTGGGGGCTGGTGCCCTCGTGGGCCAAGGACCCCGCGGTCGGGAACCGGATGATCAACGCGCGCGCCGAGTCGCTGCTGGACAAGCCGGCCTACCGGCGCGCGGCCATGGCCCGCAGATGCCTGGTGCCGGCGGACGGGTGGTATGAGTGGCAGTCCAGCCCGGTCGCGGTGGACGCGAAGGGTAAGGCGCGCAAACAGCCGTTCTTCGCCCACCTCGCGGACGGCGGCCGGCTGGCCTTCGCCGGCGTCTTCGAGTTCTGGCGTGACCCCCAGCGTCCGGACGACGATCCGCTGGCCTGGCGGACGACGTACGCGATCGTCACCACGGCGGCCGAGCCCGGGTTGGACCGGCTGCACGAGCGGATGCCCCTCGTGCTGGCGCGGCAGCACTGGGCGCAGTGGCTGGACCCAGGCCTGACCGACCGCGACCGGGTGCGCGAGCTGCTGACGCCCGCGCCGCCGGGTCGGTTCGCGGCCTATCCGGTGTCTCGGCGGGTCGGCAACGTGGCCAACAGCGGTCCCGACCTGCTCGCCCCCGCCCCCGCCGACGAGCTCATCGGTGTCGTCGACCCGATGACGGGTGAGGTGATCGGCGCACCCGGCCCGGAATGAGGGTGCGGCGCGCCGCGTTCACCTGACCGACAACGCGGGACGGCCGGTCGAGGAGGCGTGCGTGCTTGCAGCCCAGCTGATCGGGGACGGCCAACGGCCTGGGCGAACGGGTGAGCGGCAGCTGTCACGGCTAGTCTGGTCGGTGATGAGCGACGAGACCAGCAGGGCACCCGAGGCCGAGAGCGCCGAAGAACGCGCAGAGCGGTTCGAACGGGATGCCCTCCAGTACGTCGACCAGCTCTATTCGGCCGGGCTGCGGATGACCCGCAACCCCGCGGACGCCGAGGACCTGGTCCAAGAGACCTTCGCCAAGGCGTTCGCCGCGTTCCACCAGTACCGGCCCGACACCAACCTCAAGGCCTGGCTCTACCGCATCCTGACCAACACCTACATCAACACCTACCGCAAGAAGCAGCGCGAGCCACTGCAGTCCGACAGCGAGAACATCGAGGACTACCAGCTGGCCCGCGCCGAGTCGCACACCTCCACGGGCCTGCGCTCGGCCGAGTCCGAGGCCCTCGACCACCTGCCGGACAGCGACGTCAAGGAGGCCCTGCAGTCGATCCCCGAGGACTTTCGGATGGCGGTGTACTACGCCGACGTCGAGGGCTTCGCCTACAAGGAGATCGCCGAGATCATGGGGACGCCGATCGGCACCGTGATGTCACGCCTGCACCGCGGCCGGCGCCAGCTGCGCGCCCTGCTCGAGGACTACGCCGCCGAACGAGGCTTGGTGCCCGCCGGCACGCGGTCGGGCATCGACGGGGATTCGCCATGAGCTGCGGAAACCCACACGAGACGGACTGCAGCGAGGTCCTCGACCGGGTGTACGAGTACCTGGACGGCGAGGCGCGCGAGCTGGACTGCGCAAAGATCAAGCAGCACCTGATCGAGTGCGGCCCCTGTCTGCAGCAGTACCACCTCGCGGAGGCAGTGAAGGCGCTGGTCCGGCGCAGTTGCCGCTACGAGATCGCGCCCGACGAACTCCGGTTGAAGATCCTCACGCGGATCACTCAGGTGCGCGTCGAGCGCGAGGCCTAGCTCCAGCTAGTCGGCGGGGGCGTTCGCCACGATGGCGTTGTAGCGTCCACGAACGGTGGCACCGGCGTCCCTGAGTTTCGCTGAGACTGCGCCGGCCACTGGGGCCCGCCACTGCCTACGCACCGGCCACTGGGGCCTAGGCGGGCGCCACTGGGTCCCGGCACTGCCTACGCGGGCGCCACTGGGTCCC
>DAIETC010000046.1 GCA_027345905.1 Kineosporiaceae bacterium
GCGAGCGCGAACTGGGGTTTGGGGCTCTCGCCGAACTGGTTGGGGCCGGGCTGGCTGTCCTGGACCATGAAGACCAGCAGGACCAGACCGCCGAAGGGGATGAGCGAGAGCAGGTACCACCACCCGGAGCGTCCGGTGTCGTGCAGCCGCCGCACGGCCACGGCGAGGGCGGGCAGCAGCAGGGCCAGCTCGACGGCGAGCACCAGGACGATGCCCAGCTTGCCGACCGCTTGGGCCAAGATGACCGCCACCAGGACGGCGAGGGTGAAGGCCAGGTAGAACCACCAGTACTCCGAGCGCCGGGCGCGCCCGCTGAACGTGGCGTACTTGCCAAAACACGTGGATACCGCGGTGGTGAACGACATGGGGACTCCCGTGAGCTGCTGGCGCAGGGGACTGGCCATACGCCAGGCGCGGCTGGGTGTCCGATTCGCCTCGGCGCCCAGGTGGTCACCGAACGTCGGCGACCGCAGTCAGCAGCGTGGCAGGCGAGCACCGTGGTTGTCAGGCGTTTGCCCCAGCGAAGATCACAACCGGATCCGGCGTCGTCGCCGCCATGGCGTTCGGCGTTCTAGCCGAAGGCCGTGGGGGGGCGCAGGGTGGCGAACGGGTCGGTGACCTCCAGGGCCCGTGAACGGAAGCGGTAGACGGTGGCCGGGCGCCCGCCGGCCCGGCCGGGCACCGCCGTCTGGCCCGTCGGCTCGATCGCGTTGCGCCGGGTCAGGACCCGCTGCAGATTGGTGGCCGACACGTCATAGCCCAGGGCTGCGGCGTACACGTCACGCAGCCGGCTGATGGTGAAGCTCGGCTCGGCGAGCGCGAACCCGAGGTTGGTGTACGACAGCTTCGAGCGCAACCTTGCCACGCCCGAGCCCACTATCGAGCCGTGGTCGAACGCGGTCGCGGGCAGGGTTTGGACGTCCTGCCAGGCGGTGTCCGCTGGCAGGGTGGGATCGGCGTCGGCAGGTACCAGCCCCAGGTAGGCCGTGGCGATGATTCGGGCCAGGGGGTGCCGGTCCGGGTCGCTGCGCGTCTCCAGCTGTTCCAGGTGCGACAGCGCCCGAACGTCGACCTTGGCGGCCAGCTGGCGGGCAGCCGAGGCGCCCAGGCGCTCGGTGGCGGTGACCGGTCCGCCCGGCAGCGCCCAGCGCCCGGCCTGGGGCTGCGCGCCGCGCTGCCACAACAGGACCTCCAGGCGCCCCCCGTTCACCCGCAGGACGACGGCCAGCGCGTCGTGCCGATACGCCTCGCTCGTGTGCTCGATTGCGGTGCGTTCGCCCGTCACGCCGAGGATGTTACGCTGCCCGCTTGGTTTACGACTCTCAGGCGCTAACCGAGGTGGTGAGGCGGATGACCCAGGTGCCGACGTCCGGGACGTGGCAGGAGGAGGTACGCCGGCTCGCGGCGCAGCGCGACGCCCTGATCGTGGCGCACAACTACCAGGCGCCGCAGATCCAGGACGTCGCCGACCACGTCGGCGACTCCCTGGCCCTTTCCCGGATCGCCGCCACGAGCACCGCCTCGACGATCGTGTTCGCCGGGGTGCACTTCATGGCCGAGACGGCCAAGATCCTCGCGCCGGACCGCACCGTCCTGATCCCGGACGCCGCAGCCGGTTGCTCGCTGGCCGACACGATCACCGCCGAGCAGCTGCGCGCCTGGAAGGCCGAGCACCCAGGCGCGGTCGTCGTGTCCTACGTCAACACCAGCGCCGCCGTGAAGGCCGAGTCCGACCTGTGCTGCACGTCGGCGAACGCGGTCGACATCGTCGCTTCGGTCCCGCGCTCGACGCCGGTGCTGTTCTTGCCCGACATGTTCTTGGGCGCGCACGTCCAGCGCCTCACCGGCCGGGAGAACCTGCACATCTGGATGGGCGAGTGCCACGTGCATGCCGACATCTCACCGGCCCAGCTGCGTGAGCGGGTGCAGGCCGAGCCGGACGCCGAGCTGTTCGTGCACCCCGAGTGCGGCTGCACGACGTCCGCGCTGTGGATGGTCTCGCAGGGTGAGCTGCCGGCGGAGCGTACGCACGTGCTGTCCACGGGTGGCATGCTCGAGCGTGCGGCGCACACCACCGCCGCCAAGGTGCTGGTTGCCACCGAGACCGGCATGCTGCACCAGCTGCGACAGGCCAATCCGCGCACCCAGTTCGAGGCAGTCAACCCGCGCGCGGTGTGTCCCTACATGCGGATGACCACCCCCGCCAAGCTGCTGCGCTGCCTGCGCGAGGGTGTCGACGAGGTCACCGTCGACCCCGGGCTCGCCGCCCGGGCCCGGCGCGCGGTCGAGGCGATGATTGCCATCGGCACCCCGTCCCGGGTGGCCGAGTGAGACGGCCCGCGGTCACGAGCGTGGACGCCGAGACCGACGTCCTCGTGGTGGGCGCCGGCGTGGCGGGGGCGGCCACTGCCCTTGCGGCAGCTGCTGCCGGACGCCGGGTGAGCGTGCTGGTCAAGGGCCGACTCGGCGAGGGCGCTACGGCCTGGGCCCAGGGTGGTCTGGCCGCCGTGCTCGACCCCGGTGACTCGTGCGAGGACCACCTGCGCGACACGATGCTCGCGGGTGCCGGCCTGTGCGAGGAGGACGCCGTCCGCACGCTCGTGGACGCCGCGCCGGACGCAATTGTTGCCCTGCAACGGGTCGGAGTGCGGTTCGACCCCTCCGGCCTAGATGGCGGCCGTCTCGCACTGGGCCGCGAGGGAGGTCACCGCGCGAGCCGGATCGTGCACGCCGGTGGGGACGCCACGGGCCCGCGCATCACCGCGGCGCTCACGGCGGCGCTGCTGCGCACACCCGGCATCGTCGTCCGGCAGCAGGTGGTAGCGGTGGATCCGCTGCTGGACGCTGCGGGCCAGGTCGTCGGTGTTCGTGCGGCGCAGCTGGATGCTCGTGGCTCGATGGTCGCGGTGGGCCAGATCCGGGCCCGGGCCGTCGTCCTGGCTACGGGCGGTCTGGGCCAGGCGTACGCGACGACGAGCAACCCGCCGGGCGCTACCGGCGACGGCCTCGTGCTTGCGCTGCGGGCCGGTGCCAGCTTGATGGACGTCGAGTTCGTGCAGTTTCACCCGACCGTGTTCTGGCGTGCCGCGGGCGCGCGCGGCCAGCAGCCGCTGATCTCCGAAGCGGTTCGCGGCGAGGGGGCCGTGCTGGTCGACGGGGCCGGGCATCGGGTCATGCTCGGCGCCCACCCGATGGCCGACCTCGCGCCGCGTGACGTGGTCAGCGCGGCGATCCACGCGCGCCTGGCCCAAGCGCCGGGCGGGGTGGGCGACCACGTCTGGCTGGACGCGACCGCACTGGGGGAGCGCTTCCTGCAGCGCCGGTTCCCCACCATCGTCACCGCCTGCCGCGCGGCCGGCGTCGACCCGGGCCGCGAGCCGATCCCCGTCGCGCCGGGCGCGCACTACGCCTGCGGCGGCGTGCATGCCGACCTGCACGGGCGCACCGGCGTCACCGGGCTGTTCGCGGTCGGTGAGGTGGCCGGCACCGGCGTGCAGGGAGCGAACCGGCTGGCGTCGAACTCGCTCACCGAAGGGTTCGTGGCCGGCGACCTCGCCGGCCAGGTGCTCGGCCGTGAGCTGCCACCCCCGGGGGGCGAGCCGGTCGCCCTGCCAGCGCCCGAGCGCCACGTCGTGACCGACAGCCGGCCGGGCACCGCAGAGGCCATGGCCCGCTGGGCCGGCGTCGTGCGGTCACAACAGGGACTGCAGCAGCTGATGTCGCACCTGGCGCAGGTGCCGGACGGCGCTGCGCCGACCACGCTGGCGGCGTACGAAGCCAACACCTTGCACCAGGTGTCGACCCTGGTGGCCACCGCGGCCCTGGCCCGACAGGAGAGCCGCGGCTGCCATCGGCGCGCCGACTTCGCCGGGCCCAGCAGCAGCGAGGGGCACCATCAGGTGCTGCGCCTCGCCGATGGCGCGCTGCACAGTGCCGTGCGGGCGCCGCGAGTGCCGGCGTGAACCCGTCTCCACGCCCCTGGTCGGCGGGCCGTCTGCGGCCGCGCACGCTCGCCGCCCTGCAGGCGGCGGGGCTCGACCCGGGAGCGGTCGAGCGCGTCGTGCAGCTGGCGCTCGACGAGGACCTGGCACTGGGGCCGGATCTGACGACCCAGGCCACGGTGGCGCCCGACGCGAGTGCCCAGGGGCGAGTGGTGGCGCGAGCAGACGGAACTCTGGCCGCGATCCCGGTCGCCGCAGCGGTTCTCGAGGTGCTCGCCGGCGACGCCGTCACCGTCACGGCGCATGCGCAGGACGGCGACCGCGTCGCTCGCGGGGACGTCGTGCTCGACGTCGCCGGGCCCGCCTGGGCGCTGCTGACCGCCGAGCGCACCATGCTGAACCTGCTGGGTCACCTGTGCGGTGTGGCCACTTTGACTCGGGCCTGGGTCGACGCGGTCGCCGGGACCGGCGCCGCCATCCGCGACACGCGCAAGACCACGCCGGGCCTTCGGGCGTTGGAGAAGTACGCGGTCCGCTGTGGTGGCGGCGTCAACCATCGGATGGCGCTGGGCGACCAGGCACTCGTCAAGGACAACCACGTGGTCGCCGCCGGCGGGCTGACAGCCGCGTTCCACGCCGTACGCCGGGCCCACCCGGACGTCCTGGTGCAGGTCGAGTGCGACACGGTGGCGCAGGTGGGCGAAGCGCTCGCCGCGGGAGCGCGTCTGCTGTTGCTGGACAATATGCCCCTGGAGCAGCTGCGCACGTCGGTGGCGCTGGCCCGCGCGACTGCGGGCACCGGCGTCCGGCTGGAGGCCAGTGGCGGCCTCAGCCTGCAGGTCGCCCGAGCCGTCGCCGAGACGGGTGTCGGCTATCTCGCGGTAGGGGCCTTGACCCATTCGGCCCCTGCCCTGGACCTTGGTCTCGACCTGAGCGCGAACGGGTGGACGCCGGGCTGATGCTCAGAGCCGGCCGTGGCCGCCACCTCATCGGATGGCGGCCACGGCCGGGCTCAGCGAGTGCTCAGTCCTGCGCGGATGCGCTGTGCGGCCCGAGCGGCATACGGCTTGCGCTGCCCTTGACGCTCTTCCAGATCGCCTCGTTGAGCTGTTGCTCGTTGGCGAGGTCGGCGCCGCTGAAGTTCATCTTCGCCGACTGTGCCGCCATCGGGGCATTGGCACCGTTGGTCTCGGTGAGCGACTGGCTAGGGACTCTTGCCGAGTACGGCTGCTGGTTCGCCTTGCCGCGGAAGGCGTTCAGCATCGGTATCGCCGCCGCGTCGAACTGGGTCATCGGGGGGACGCCGGTCAGCAGCTCCATGGTTCGCAGCATCGAGACGGTGCTGTAGAACGTGGAGTCGACGGCGTGGTGCTGGGTGTAGGGGCTGATCACCAGCGCCTCGGTGCGGTGCGCGTCGACGTGGTCCGGACCGGCCTGGGCGTCGTCCTCGACCACGAAGATCGCGGTGTCCTTCCAGAACCGCGAGTGCGAGACCAGGTCCACCAACCGGCCGACCGCCAGGTCGTTGTCCGCGACCATCGCCTTGGGGGTCGGTGCTCCCGGAGTTGTTCCGCGCGTGTGGTCCGCGGGCAGCCGGACGAACTGCATGGTCGGCATCACCCCGCTGCTCTCGAAACCCTTGAACGCCTTGGTGTAGGCGTCCATCCGGCTCTGGTCGGTGATCTTCAGGTCGTAACCGGGGAAGCCGGGTTCGGTGTGCGCGGCCAGGTTCGGAGCGGTAGCGGCAACCGGGCCGGTGCTGAACCGCCAGAAGCCGAAGTTGCGGTACGACACCCGGGCCCGGTCGAGAGCGTCCCACAGGTACGAGCTGTTGCGGCTCTTCCCCGGTGCCGTGGCGTAGGTTCCACCCTCGTACTCATACGGGTGGTTGCGGCTGGAGTAGTTCGCCTCCCACGTCTTCTGGGTGTAGGTGTTCGCGGTTGCCGCGGTCGACCAGTTCCAGCCGTCCGCCGAGACCTCCGCGGCGGCGTAGAAGTTGTCGAGCGTTACGAACTGCCGCGCAAGAGCCCGGATGTTGGGGGCGCTCGCATCGTCGAACAGGTTCAGGGCGGGATCGCCGTTTCCCTTGCCCAGGCTGCCGAAGACCTGGTCGTACGTCCGGTTCTCCTTGACGACGTAGATCACGTGCTTGATCGGGCTCGGGTCGCCGGGCCGGCGGGGAATGACGGAGTCGGCCTGCCCTCCGCCGGGGAAGCGAGCCGCCCCCGCGTCGCCGTAGTGGTTGTTGCGGGCAACCTGCGCGGTGTACCGGGCCAACGTGCTCACGTTCGGCGTGGGCACCACCGACATCGTCCCCTTGATCATCGAACCGATGTACTGCGCCGCAAAGGCGTCGGTGCCGCGGAGCTGGTCGTCGGTGTAGGGGTTGGGCCCGTTCGGGTTCGGCCCGGCACCAAGACCCTTGGCGTTGGCCACGAAGATTGACCTGCCGTCGTTCGACACCTCGACGCCGGTCGGGTACCAACCGGTTGGGATCCGGCCTGCGATCACGTCGCGAGCGGTCGTGCCGCGACCCTTGTCGTGCCGGCTGGCCAGGCGGATGACGTCGACGTCGTCGGCACCCGCGTTGGCGACGTACAGCGTGCTGCCGTCCGGTGCGAGGGCGAGGGCGTTGGGATTGCTGCCGACCGGAGCCTTGCGGTACGGCGCCAGGTCGATGGTGCGGGCCACCGCCTTGCTGGTGAGGGAGATGACGGACACCTGGTCGCTGTCGGTGTCGGCGGCGTACAGCTCACCCCGCTTGGCGTTGACCAGCAGCGCGCTGGGGTGCTCACCGACCGCGATGGTGGACCGCAGCGCACCGGTCTTGGCGTCCAGGACGCTGAGGCTGGCCTCGCCCCAGTTCGACACGTACAGGTCGCGACCGTCCGGGCTGAGCGCGACGGCGTAGGGGTTCGAGCCAGCGGGGAACGTGCGCACCGACCCGGTGGCCAGGTCGAGCATCGAGACCGAGTCGGACAGGCTGTTCGCGGTCCAGACCGTCGTGCCGTCGCCGGAGACCGCGATGCCGGCGGGGAAGTGGTTCACTTTCGCGCCGGCTGGGTTGGTGGTGGGCAGCGCGATCGACCCGGTCTCGGCCAGGGTGCCATCGGGCTTGACGTCGTACCTGCGCAGCTTGTTGTTGCCGCCCGCGGACGCATACACGTGCTTGCCGTCCGGGCTGTAGGCGACGCCGATGAACAGGGCCTCGGGCGAGGTGTACGAGATGGTCTGGCGCAGCGTCCCCGTGGCCGCGTCAAGAACCATGAGCGACTGCTTGTACTGGCCGTCGTTGCTGACCAGGATGGTCTTGCCGTCTGGGCTCTTGGTCGTGCCGAACGGCTTGTCGCCCAAGGTGACCTGGCGTCCCGCGGGCGTCACCATCCACCCGTACGACGTGAGCGCGGTCCCGTTACCCCGCGGCCCGGCCGCCAGCCGGCGTTGGGCCGCCACCGCCGTGCCGCCGCCGACCAGCACCGCGGCCAGGGCCGTGAAGGCGATCGCCTTGCGTGGCATCGCCCGCTTGGCCGTCGTGCCGTGAACGTGCTCCATGGTTCCTCCTTGGCCGCGCGAGGCGCGGCGGACCCGTGCGTTCTAAGGACACGAGCAGCCAACCGGCTCAAGGTGTCGAGCACGCAAATCCCCAGGAAACGGTCGCCACCGATCAGGCGCTGCTCCGGTAGCGTCGCCTCGCATGGCCGGGCGAGCACGGGAGATGCAGTGCCGACTGTGAGCCTGCTCGTGATCGCCGTAGCGGTCGGGCTGCTCATCGGATCGGTGGGAGTGGGGGGTGTCCTGCTGGCCCCGGCACTGGTGGCGCTGGGCGTGATGTCCGCGCACCAGGCCACCGCAACCAGCACCTGGGCGTTCCTGTTCACGGGCGTGGTGGGCACGGTGGCCTATGCCCGAGCCCGCACCATCGCCTGGGGAACCCTCGCGCGGCTGGTCCTCGGCGTCGTCCCCGGCGCCTTCCTCGGCGCGCGGGTCAACGCGCTGCTCAGCGGCGCACTCGTTCTCGGTCTGCTCGGTCTGCTGACGCTCCTGGTCGGCGCATATCAGCTGGTTCCCCGTTCGGCCAGCGGGCGGGAGGTCACACTTCGCACTCCAGTGTGGGTCGTGATCGGCGCGGTCGTCGGTTTCGGGTCGGCGTTGACCGGCACCGGAGGACCGGTGCTGCTGGTCCCTCTGCTGCTCGCCCTGGACGTCGCGCCGCTGGCCGCCGTGGCGCTGAGCCAGGCGGTGCAGCTGCCGGTCGTGGCGGCGGCATCGCTCGGGTACGCGCAGGCCGGGCTCACCGACGTCCGCCTGGGCAGTGTGCTCGGTGTGCTCGCGGCGGCCGGCACGCTCGTGGGAGCCCTGTGCGCTCCACGGTTGAACGCTGACCGGCTGTGCCAGCTCGTGGCCGTTGCCTGCGTCGGGGTGGGCCTGTTTCTCCTGGTGCGGGCGGCCTTCTGACGGGCGCGTCGAGCGCCGCGCCGCTAGCGTGACGGCACATCCGCACCGACCTAGGAGCGCCCGTGTCGACCGACGCCATCGTCTTGCTCAAGGCGGACCACAAGCAGATCCGCTCGCTGTTCCGCGAGTTCAGCAAGGCCGGCGACGGCGCGACCGCGACCAAGGGCCGGCTGGTGCAGCAGATCCTCGAGCTGCTCACTGCGCACACCTACATCGAGAACGAGGTCATGTACCCACGGGTGCGCGCCCTGCTGCCCGAGCTGGAGGACGACGTCCTGGAGTCCTACGAGGAGCACCACGTGGCGGACGTGCTGTGCGCCGAGCTCGCCGCGATGTCGGCGACGGACGAGCGGTTCAGCGCCAAGACCACAGTCCTGATCGAGAACGTGCTGCATCACATGGACGAGGAAGAGAACGACTGGTTCCCCAAGGTGCGTGAGAGCCTGGGCCGCAAGCAGCTGCAGGAGATCGGTGCGTCGATGGCGGCGCTGAAGAAGTCCGCGCCGCGCCACCCGGCGCAGCCCAGCGCACTGAAGAAGACGATCGACGCGGTGCTCGACTGACGATTCTCTGCTGACGACTCTCAACTGGCGCGGCGTCTTCGCCGAGGCCGCCTCAGGCCGTGCTGGTGATGGAGAACAGCGGGATCGACCCGGTGATATGCAGCAGATCCATGACGGTGATGGAGGGATCGCGAAGGGCGACCTGCTCCTTGCTGCGCATGGCGGCCGCCAACCGCACCATGAACGCGACGCCGACGGAGTCCATGAAGGTCACGCCGGCGGCGTCGATCGTGATGGGCTGGCCTCGGTCGATGGCGTCGCGGCCGGCATGTTCCAGGTCGTCGCTGAGCATCCGGTCTACCTCGCCTACCAGGACGATGAGGGTCCTGACCTCGTCGAAGAACACGCTCACCGCGCCGGTGTCGAGCTCTTCGTCTTGGGGCATGCACACATTCAACACGGTCTGCGAGCCGTTCCCTTCGCGAGCACACCTCGCAAGGGCGCCTGCGCTCGCGCAAGCTCGCCGTTTGGGCGTGTCGCGAGAGCAGATGCGCTTCGTCCCGTGCCACTATTTCGCTGGGACTTGTGTGACAGGTGTTCCCATTGGGGCGTTTGTCGCCTACGCTCGTCGAGCGCGCCTGACCCCAGGCCGTCGACGGCTCCGCCGTCGTGCCCGACGGCGGAGGTCCAGGTGCGCACTCGACCCGCGCGGCGTCTGAGCGCCGCTTTGGCGGTGGCCGGCGTCGTCGTGGCCGGGTGGGCGCCGGCGGTGGCCCGCGCCGATCCGACCTACCCCTCCGCCCAGCAGGTGGCTGCCGCCAAGGCGCGTGTGGGCGCCACGGCGGGGGCCGTCGCCGGCCTGCAGGCAACGTTGATGGTGGCCCAGGCGCAGCTGGCCCAGCTGCAGACCCAGGCCCAGATCGCCGCCGAGGCCTATGACCGGGCCCAGGTCGAGATGGACGCGCGGACCGCGCAGGCGACGGCCGCCCGCGCGCAGGCCGATCAGGCCGCGCGGTCCGCAGGGATCGCGCAAGACCGGGTGGGGCAGCTGGCCGTCGACACGTACATCACCGGAGCCGGCCTGGGCGGCCTGGAGGTGTTCTTGTCGAACCAGGGCCCGCAGAGCCTGCTGGATCGCGCCGCCGGGGCCCAGCTCGCCAGCCAGCTCACGCACGCCACCCTGGAACGTGCCTCGGCAGCCCAGGTCGTGGCGACCTTGATGCGACACACGGCCGACCTCGCGTTGGCGCGCCAGCAGGCTGCGGCCGAGCGGCTGGCACAGGCCCGCCGGGTCGTCCAAGCCCAGGTGGCCGCGGCGCAGGCGCAGACGACGGCTTTGGCCCGCACCCGCCAGCAGACGATCGTGCAGCTCGCGGCGCTGACGCACACCTCCATCGCCTTGTCGAACGCTCTCCAGGCCGGCCTGGAAGCAGCGGCCGTGGCGCGCGCCGCGGCGATCCGCGCGGCAGCC
>DAIETC010000139.1 GCA_027345905.1 Kineosporiaceae bacterium
TACAGGACGCGGATATCACGGGGCCCGGCTCACGATGCCTGATCGGTCGGGGGCGCTGCGCCTCACACGCTCGGTGAGAACTGGCCCGGGGCTGAGAGTGGGCCAGTTGGGGGAAGGTCTGGGCGAAACGCCCTCCGGTTCCCGGATTGGGTGACCTGCGGTGGGATAACCGCAGGTCAAGGGGTGGGGCAGGTGGGGCTCGAACCCACGACCGACGGATTATGAGTCCGCTGCTCTGACCGGCTGAGCTACTGCCCCGTCCGCCCGTGAGCCTACCGGCGCGGGCGGGACTGCTCAGTAGTTGAAGGGCTTGGGTGGGGCGTTCAGGGTGGCGCGCGGGCACTCGGCCAGGGTTAGGCCCCCGAAGGTCAAGGCCTGGTCGGTGAGGCTGTTGACCGTGAACCCGGCCGCGGTGCCGAACCGGGTGACAGTGACGCGGTAGATGGTGATCTCGTACTTGGTGGGCGTGCCGTAGGCCACCTGGATCGAGCCGATCTGCTCGGCGCCGGCCGGGTTGTCGTAGCCGTGCCAGGGGCGGTCGTACAGGCTCCACAGCTGAGGCTCGGACTGCCATACACCGCCGTTCTGCACGTCGCGCAGCGCCAGCTCGACCAGGATGGCTCGGGCCGCCTCCTCGGGGACGATCGCCGCGGGACGGATGACCTCCGAGACGACGCCCTCGTCGTATGCCTCGGCCATCAGCAGTTCGGAGTTCTCCACCAGTGTCTCCTTGCCTAAAGTCGCATCGTGGTCCGTGAGATCTCTCGCGGGTGTCATCGGCACGTGCGCGAGGGATCTTCAGTCCCGCTTTGCGCAATTGCGTGCCTCGATCCGGCTGACGGGCTGGTGCGCAAGTGAATGCTGGGGCACACTGGACCCGGTCGCCCGCGCACTGGCGCCCACTTTGCCGTTCGAGGCCGTTGGGGAAGACGTCCCTCGACACGGAGGAGCCGGTGATGTCTGGTGCGCTCGTTGCTGCCGCGACCCGCGGGGTGCTTTTCGTGCACTCCGCGCCCGCTGCGCTGTGCCCGCACGTCGAGTGGGCCGTGGGTGCGGCCGTGGGCGCGCGCCTGAACCTGCAGTGGACGCCGCAGCCGGCGCAGGCCAGCACCTGGCGCACTGAGCTGTCGTGGACCGGCGCGACCGGCACCGGCGCCCGGATCGCCTCGGCCCTGCGCGGCTGGGACCGGCTTCGGTACGAGGTCACCGAGGAGCCGAGCCCCGGCGCCGACGGGGCCCGGTGGAGCCATACTCCCGCGCTCGGCATTCACCACGCGGTCGTGGGCGCCCACGGTGACATCCTGATTGGCGAGGACCGCCTGCGGGCAGCCGTGGCTGGTGCCGCGGACGGGAAGATCAGCCTGGGGGCGGCGATCGACGAGGCGCTGGGTCAAGCGTGGGACGACGAGCTCGAGCCGTTCCGGTACGCCGGCGCGGGCGCTGCGGTGCGCTGGCTGCACCGGGTGGGCTGAGCCCAGCGGCTCACAGAGGGATGTTGCTGTGCTCGCCACGCACCTGCGGGGCCGCCGCGATGGCGTGGGCGATGGCGCTGCGGGTGCGATGCGGCTCGAGGATCTCGTCGACCACTCCGACCTCGACCGCTCGTGCCAGGCCGCCCGTCAGCTCCTCGTGCTCGGCGGCCAGCTCGGCCTCGACGTCCGCGCGGGCGTCCTCGGCCACTTCGGCGAGCCGGCGCCGGTGCAAGATCCGAATCGCGGCGACGGGCCCCATCACGGCGATCTGGGCGCCGGGCCAGGCGAAGACCCGGGTGGCGCCCAGCGAGCGGGCGTTCATGGCGATATAGGCGCCGCCGTAGGCCTTGCGGGTCACCAGCGTCACCCGCGCGACTCGCGCCTCGGCGAAGGCGTGCAAGAGCTTGGCCCCACGACGGACCACGCCGTCCCACTCCTGACCAACGCCGGGCAGATACCCGGGAACGTCCACGACGACCACCAGCGGCACCCCGAGCGCGTCGCACATGCGCACGAATCGGGCGGCCTTCTCCGCCGAGGAGGAGTCCAGGCACCCCCCCAGGCGCAGGGGGTTGTTCGCTATGACCCCGACCGTGCGCCCACCGAGGCGGCCCAGGGTCGTGGTGATGTTGGGCGCCCACTTCGGATGCAGCTCGACCGTGCTCTGCGGATCGTCCAGCAGGTCCGTGACCAAGGGATGCACGTCGTACGCGCGCTTGTGGGACTGCGGTAGCAACCCGTCCAGCGGGCGGTCCTGGACCGCGGCCACGTCCATCGTGCCCTGCGAACCGAGCAGGTGAGTGAGCAGCTGGGCCCGCTCGTACGCCTCCTGGGTGCTCTGCGCGACGACGTGCACCACGCCCGAGCGGCGCCCATGCGGCTCGGGGCCGCCCAGGCGCAGGGCGTCGACGTTCTCACCCGTGACCGAGCGGACGACGTCCGGGCCGGTGACGAACACCCGCCCGTCCGGGCCCAGGACGACAACATCGGTCAAGGCCGGTCCGTACGCCGCGCCACCGGCAGCCGCGCCGATGACCAGGGAGACCTGCGGGATCCGGCCCGAGGCGCGCGTCATGATCGCGAAGATCTCACCGAAGGCATGCAGCGACACGACGCCCTCACGCAGGCGCGCACCGCCGGAGTGCCACAGACCCACCACCGGGACGGCGTCGGCGAGCGCCCGTTCGTAGGCGGCGACGACGACCCGGCTGCCCGCTTCGCCCATCGCGCCTCCCTGCACGCTCACGTCGCTGGCGAATGCGACGGCGCGCGTGCCGCGGACGGTGCCGACGCCGGCCAACATGCCGCTGTCGTCGCGGGGCGTGATCAGCTCGACGCTGCCCGGGTCGAAGAACAACCCAAGGCGCGCCACCGGGTCGCGAGTGTCGACCTCGACCTGCACGCCGCTGTCGGTGGTGGTGGTCACGATGCGCTGCGGATCGCCAGGGCCACGTTGTGGCCGCCGAAACCGAAGGAGTTGTTCAGTGCCAGCAGGTCGCCCTCGGGCAGAGCGCGCGGCTTGTCGACGACGACGTCGAGGTGCACCTGCGGATCGAGGTTGTCCAGGTTGATCGTCGGCGGCGCCAGACGGTGGTGCAGCGCGAGGATCGTGAAGATGCCCTCGACGGCACCGGCTGCCCCCAGCAGGTGGCCGGTCATCGACTTGGTGGCCGAGACCGCGATCGCGTCGGTGGCCGCACCCAGGGCCCGCACGATCGAGGCGCTCTCGGCGACGTCGCCGACGGGTGTCGAGGTGGCGTGGGCGTTGATGTGCGCCACGTCCGCGGGTTTGGCGTCCGCCTCGGCGAGCGCGGCGAGCATCGCGCGCCCGGCGCCCACCCCAACGGGATCGGGCGCCGCGATGTGGTGGGCATCGGAGCTGATGCCCACTCCCGCGACCTGCGCATAGATTCGGGCGCCCCGCGCACGGGCGTGCTCCTCGGACTCGACTACGACGATGCCGGCGCCCTCACCGAGCACGAAACCGTCCCGATCGGTGTCGTAGGGACGGCTGGCGCCAGCCGGGTCCTCGTTGCGGGTGGACAGGGCCTGCATCGCGGCGAACCCGGCGACCGGAAGGGCATGGATGGCGGCCTCTGTGCCGCCGGCGACGACGACGTCGGCGCGCCCGGAGCGGATCATCTCGGCGGCGTACCCGATCGCCTCGGCGCCGGAGGCGCAGGCACTGACCGGGGTGTGGACGCCGGCCCGCGCCCCGAGCTCGAGGCTGACGGCCGCGGCGGGCCCGTTGGGCATCAACATCGGGACGGTGAGCGGGAAGACGCGCCGCGCGCCCTTCTCCTTGAGCACGTCGTACTGGCTGAGCAGCGTCCAGACGCCGCCGATGCCCGACGCGACGACCACGCCCAGCCGCTCGGGGTCGACCTCGGGTGCCCCGGCATCGGCCCAGGCCTCGCGCGCGGCCACCAGCGCGTACTGAGCGGAGGGGTCCAGCCGGCGGGTCTCGACCTTGGCGAGGACCTCGGCTGGGGGCACGAGCAGCTCGGCGGCGAAGGTGACCGGCAGGTCGAACTGCTGCACCCAGGGGTGGCTCATGCTGCGAACCCCTGAGCTTCCGTCCAGGGCCGCCTGCCAGGTGGAGGCCACGTCGCCGCCGAGCGGCGTGGTGGCACCCAGTCCGGTCACGACGACGCGTCGGCTGTGGTTGTCGGCCATCAAAGGCTCCTTGGTGTTGCTGCGGTTCTCGTGCTAGGTCTGGCGCTGCCCCCGGGGAGCACGGGCTCCCCGGGGGCCTAGGTCGTCAGCGGGCTCAGCCTTGGGCCTGCTGGATGTAGGCGACGGCGTCGCGCACGGTCGACAGGTTCTTCACGTCGTCGTCGGGGATGCGCACACCGAACTTCTCCTCGGCGTTGACGACGATGGTCATCATCGAAAGCGAGTCGATGTCCAGGTCGTCGGTGAAGTTCTTGTCCAGCTCGACCGATTCGACCGGCAGGCCGGTTTCCTCGTTGACGATCTCGGCGAGGCCGCTGAGGATCTCCTGCTCACTGTTGGCCATGCGCGGTGCTCCTTTGGGTGGGGGGTGCCCG
>DAIETC010000050.1 GCA_027345905.1 Kineosporiaceae bacterium
TGGGCGGTGCTCGGCGAGATGCGCGAGCTGGGCGCGGACGCCGCCGCGCAGCACGAGGCGATCGGCGCGCTCGCGGCCCAGCTGGGGGTCTCCCGCGTGCTCGCGGTCGGCGCGGGCGCCGCACCGGTCCAGGACGGCGCCCGCGCCGGCGGCTGCACCGCTGAGGCCGCCGAGCTGGTGCCCGACCTCGACGCGGCGTACGAGCTGCTCGCCGGCCAGCTGCGCTCTGGGGACGTGGTGCTGGTCAAGTCCAGCCGGGACGCCGGCCTGCGCTGGCTCGGCGACCGGCTGGCCGCCGACGCTGCCGGCGCCGGCGAGGCCGTGTCGTGAAGGTGGTCCGGCCGTGAAGGCCGTCCTGTTCGCAGCCGCAATCTCGTTGCTGGTCTCGCTGTTCGGAACCCCCTTGTACATCCGGTTCTTGGTCGGCCGCGGCTATGGCCAGTTCATTCGCGACGACGGGCCCACCTCGCACCACACCAAGCGCGGCACCCCCACCATGGGCGGCGCCGTGATCATCGGCGCCGCGGTGCTGGCCTATGCCTGCGGGCACCTGCTGACCTGGCAGCCGCCTACGGCGAGCGGCGTGCTGGTGCTCTTCCTGATGAGCGGGCTGGGTTTCATCGGCTTCCTCGACGACTTCATCAAGATCTCCAAACAGCGCAGCCTGGGGCTTCGCCCCGTTCCGAAGCTGGTCGGCCAGTCACTGGTGTCGATCGTGTTCTCAGTACTTGTGCTGCAGTTCCCCAACCATCAGTTCCGCACGCCCGCCTCGACCCAGATCTCGTTCATCCGGGACACTCGCCTGGACCTCGCGTTCGCCGGCAGCGCCGTGGGTGTGGCGCTGTTCGTGGTGTGGGCCTACCTGATGATCGCGGCCGCCAGCAACGGGGTGAACCTCACCGACGGCCTGGACGGGCTGGCCACCGGGGCCAGCACGCTGGTGTTCGCCGCCTACGTACTGATCGGCACCTGGCAGTCCAACCAGAGCTGCCAGCGGCTGAACAGCGACGCCGTGAGCGCGACCGCCCTGAAGTGCTACGAGGTGCGCGACCCGCGGGACCTGGCCGTGGTGGCCGCCTGCGTGATGGGCGCGTGCGTCGGGTTCTTGTGGTGGAACGCCTCGCCGGCCAAGATCTTCATGGGTGACACCGGTTCGCTGGCGCTGGGCGGTGCGCTGGCCGGGCTGGCGATCACCAGTCGCACCGAGCTGCTGCTGCTCGTCATCGGCGGGCTGTTCGTCCTGATCACCCTGTCGGTGATCATCCAGGTGGGCTTCTTCAAGGCCACCGGACGCCGGGTGTTCCGGATGGCCCCGCTGCAGCACCATTTCGAGCTGCTGGGCTGGCACGAGGTCACGATCGTGATCCGGTTCTGGATCATCGCCGGGCTGTTCGTCGCGCTCGGCCTCGGCATCTTCTACGCCGAGTGGGTGGTCGGCACGTGAGACTCGACCAGCTCACCCACTCCGGTGCGGACTGGGCCGGCCTGGACGTCCTGGTCGCCGGTCTGGGCCGCAGTGGGTTCGCCGCGGCCGACGCCCTGCTCGCCCGGGGCGCACGGGTCCAGGTGGTCGACCAGGTGGTTGACCAGGTGGTCGACGGGGCCCGCACCGGGGTCGTCGGCCAGCGGTGCGAGGTCCTGCGCGTGCTCGGCGCCGACGTCCGGCTCGGCCCGGAGCACGTCGTGTCCCTGACCCACCGTCCCGACCTGGTCGTGACCTCACCGGGCTGGCGCCCCGACCAGCCCCTGCTTCGAGCGGCCGCCGAGGCCGCCATACCCGTGTGGGGGGAGGTCGAGCTCGCGTGGCGGATGCGGCCCGCGGCGGGGGCGCCACCTTGGCTCACGCTGACCGGCACGAACGGCAAGACCACCACGGTGCGCATGCTCACGGCGATGTTGCGCGCCGCCGGGCTGCGTGCCGAGGCCGCTGGCAACGTCGGCACCGCACTGCTCGAGGTCGTCCAGCAACCGGACTCCTGCGACGTCATCGCCGTCGAGCTGTCCAGCTTCCAGCTGCACTGGCTGGGGCCCGATCGCGCCAGGTCGGTCTCCGCGCGCGCCAGCGCGGTGCTCAACGTGGCGCCGGACCACCTGGACTGGCACGGCGGCCCGGCCGCGTACGCGAGCGCGAAGGCGCGGGTCTACGAACGCACCCAGGTGGCCTGCGTCTACAACGTGCAGGACTCGGTCACCGAGGCGATGGTCCGTGACGCCGACGTCCGGGACGGCTGCCGTGCGGTGGGCTTCACCCTGGGGCTGCCGGCGCCCGGGATGCTCGGCGTGGTCGACGACGTCCTGGCCGACCGCGCCTTCGTGCCGCAGCCGCAGACCTCGGCCGCCGAGCTGGCGACGCTCGCGGACGTGCAGGGCCAGGCCCCCGCCCTGGCCGCCCACCAGGTGGCCAACGCCCTCGCCGCCGCCGCGCTGGCCCGAGCCCACGGCGTGCCCCCGGGCGCCGTCCGGGCCGGCCTGCGCGGTTTCGTGCCGGAGCCGCACCGGATCGCGCACGTCGCGGATGTGGGCCAGGTCGCCTACGTGGACGACAGCAAGGCCACCAACCCGCACGCGGCGGCGGCTGCGCTCGCGGCCTACCCGCGGGTCGTGTGGGTGGCGGGGGGCCTGCTCAAGGGCGCCCACGTCGAGGAGCTGGTGCGCCAGAACGCAGGTCGGCTGCGTGGCGCCGTGCTGATCGGACGTGACCGCGCCCAGATCGCCCAGGCGATCGCGCGACACGCGCCGGATGTGCCCGTCGTGGAGGTCGCGAGCACCGAAACTGGGGTCATGGACCACGTCGTACGGGCCGCCACGGCGCTGGCGCAGCCCGGTGACACGGTGCTGCTCGCCCCGGCAGCGGCCTCGATGGACATGTTCGTCGACTACGCCGAGCGCGGGGAGCAGTTCGCTGCGGCGGTACGTCGAATCGCGCGGGCGGCTGGCGCCTGATGGCTACGACCACCCCCGGGCGGGTCGCGGGAGCCGCGCGCACCCGGGCCCCCCGCTCGGGCTTGGCGCAGCACCTGCCCGAGCTCGAGCGGTTCGAGTCGCCGGTGACCACGTACTACCTGCTGCTGGGCGCGACCCTGCTGTTACTGGTCATCGGGCTGGTCATGGTCTTGTCCGCGTCGTCGGTGACCTCACTGAAGGACAGCGGCTCGGTGTTCACGGTGTTTCGCAGCCAGCTGGTGTTCGCCGCCCTGGGGTTGCCGTTGATGCTGGTGGCCGCGCGGCTGCCCGTGCGCGCCTGGCAGCGCCTGGGCTGGCCGGCAGTCATCGCGACCATGGCGACCCAGCTGCTGGTGTTCTCTCCGCTGGGCGTCAGCGTCAACGGCAACCGCAACTGGATTGGGCTGGCGGGGATGCGGATGCAACCCTCCGAGGCGCTCAAGCTGGCGCTGGTCGTGTGGGGAGCCACAATCCTGGCCCGCAAGCGGCCGCTGATCCAGGACTGGCGACACGCCACCGTTCCACTGCTGTTCCCAGTCGGGCTGTTTGCCCTGGCGCTGGTGCTCGGCGGCCACGACCTCGGCACCGCAATGATCTTGCTCGTCATCCTCGCTGCCCTGCTGTTCGCCGCGGGCGCACCAGCGCGAATGTTCCTGACCAGCGGGGCGGTGATGGCCGTCCTGGTTGCCGCACTGGTGCTGACCAGCCCGAACCGCATGCAGCGGATCGGGGCCTGGGGCGGTGGGTGCACCGACACCCTGGGCGCCTGCTTCCAGGCGATCCACGGCAAGTACGCCCTCGCGGACGGCGGTTGGTGGGGGGTCGGCCTAGGCGCCAGTCGCGAGAAGTGGTCGTGGCTGCCGGAGGCGAACAACGACTTCATCTTCGCCATCATCGGCGAAGAGCTGGGCCTGCCCGGGACCCTGGTGGTTCTCGGTCTGTTCCTGGTGCTGGCCTACGCCTGCTTCCGGCTGGTCAGCCGCACCGACGACCTGTTCGTGCGTATCGCGACGGCCGGCGCGATGGCCTGGCTGATGAGCCAGATGATGGTGAACGTGGGTGCGGTGATCGGGATGGTGCCGGTGATCGGGGTGCCCCTGCCGCTGGTGTCCTCCGGGGGGTCGGCGCTGGTGACCTCGTTGCTGGCCCTGGGCATGCTCATGTCGTTTGCCCGCCGCGAGCGCGGGGCCCCCGAGGCGTTGACGGCCAGGGTCGGCGTCGTGCGCCGCTCGCTCGCCGTGTTGCCTGGCCGGCTGTCCAGATCGCGCCCGGGCCGATCGTGACCCTTTCGGTGCTCCTGGCCGGCGGCGGTTCGGCCGGCCACGTCTCACCGCTGCTCGCGCTGGCCGACTGCCTGCGCCGGCGCGACCCGGCCATGACCATCACCGCGCTGGGCACCGAGCAAGGCCTGGAGTCGCGGCTGGTGCCGGGGCGCGGCTACCCCCTGCTGACCGTCCCCAAGGTGCCGATGCCGCGCCGCCCAGGGCCGGACCTGGTCCGCCTCGGCGGCCAGCTGGGGACGGCGGTCCGGGCCGCCGGAGCGGCCATCGACCAGGTCGGCGCCGACGTCCTGGTCGGGTTCGGTGGCTACGTGAGCGCGCCCGCCTACCTCGCCGCGCGCCGGCGCGGGCTGCCGATCGTGATTCACGAGCAGAACCCGCTGCCTGGGCTCGGCAACCGGCTCGGCGCGCGGCTGACGCCGTACGTCGCGGTGACCTTCGCCGGCACCCCGTTGCCGCACGCGGTGCATACCGGAATGCCGCTGCGCGCGGAGATCAGCGGACTTCGCCGTCAGGAGACCCGCGAGCAGGCGCATCGCGAGCTCGGGCTGGACCCGGGCCGGACCACCCTGCTCGTGACCGGCGGTTCGCTGGGAGCCCAGCGGCTGAACGAGACGTTCGGGGCCGCAGCGGGCCACCTTCGGGCCGCTGGCATCCAGGTGCTGCACGCCAGCGGGATCGGCAAGAACGTGGACATCGGTAACGTGGACATCGGTGTGGACGCCGGCGCGTACCCTCGCACCGACGTCCCCTACGTTGTCGTCCCCTACCTTGTCGTCCCCTACATCGACCGGATCGAGCTGGCCTACGCGGCCGCCGATCTGGTGGCCTGCCGCGCCGGTGCCAACACCGTCTGCGAGCTCACGGCCGTGGGTCTGCCGGCAGCCTATGTGCCGCTGCCGGTGGGCAACGGCGAACAGCGCCTGAACGCCGAACCGGTGGTCGCCGCCGGCGGTGGCGTGCTGGTCGACGATGCCGCCTGCACACCGCAGTGGGTGCGCGAGACCTTGCTGCCGCTGCTCGCAGACCCCGGCGCGCTGCAGCGGATGGGCGGCGCGGCAGCCGCCCTCGGCGTGCCCAACGCGGACGAACGGCTCGCCGACCTGGTGTACGCCGCCATCGAGCACCGCCCCGCGACGTCCGCGGCACCCCCCGCTCGGACCTCCTCGTGATCGTGCAGATCGTGCAGTCCCGGTGCATCGGGCGGCTGCCGTGATCATGGCGAGCCCGCTCTCGGACGGGGACGCGCTGCTGGCGGCCGACCAGCTCGGCGCCGTGCACTTCATCGGCATCGGGGGCGCCGGCATGTCCGGCATCGCCCGCATCATGCTGGCCCGCGGCATGGTCGTGAGCGGTAGCGACGCCAAGGACTCCGTGCTGCTGACCGCGTTGCGCGCGGAGGGTGCCACGATCCACGTGGGCCACGACCCGGCGTACCTGCAGGGGGCGAGCACGGTCGTCGCGAACTCGGCGATCCGTGAGACCAACCCCGAGCTGGCGGCGGCGCGCGAGCGCGGGATGCGGGTCCTGCATCGTTCCCAAGCCCTCGCCGCCCTGGCACTGGGCCACCGGGTCGTCGCGGTCGGCGGCACGAACGGTAAGACCACCACGACCTCGATGCTCACCGTGGCTCTGCAGCACTGCGGCGTCGACCCGTCGTTCTCGATCGGCGGTGAGCTGACCGAGAGCGGCACCAATGCTCACCATGGCAGCGGCGACGTGTTCGTCCTGGAGGCGGACGAGAGCGATGGCTCGTTCGTCGTCTACCTTCCCCACATCGCGGTGGTGACCAACGTCCAGCCGGACCACCTCGACCATTACGGCGACGCCGCTGGTGTCGAACAGGGCTTTGTCGACTTTGCGAACAGCATCCGGGCGGGGGGCCGGCTGGTTGCCTGCGCGGACGACGACGGTTCGGCCCGGCTGGCCGCTGTCGCTGCGGCCCAGGGCATCGACGTCCGCACGTACGGCGAGTCCCCCAGCGCCGACGTGCGCCTCGACAGGCTGCGCATGGGGCCAGGTGGTAGCACGTTCGAAGTGGTCGATCGCGGACGGCGGGTCGGCGGCGTCAGCCTGCGGGTGCCCGGTCGCCACAACGCGCTCAACGCACTGGCCGCCGTGACTGCCGCCGGAGCCTTGGGGCTGGCGATACCCATCGTGCTGGAGGGCCTGGGCGCGTTCGGTGGCACCCGCCGCCGGTTCGAGGCCCGCGGCGAGGCCGGGGGAGTGCGGGTCTTCGACGACTACGCGCACAACCCGGGCAAGGTGCGAGCCGCGATAGCCACCGGGCGCCAGGCGGCCGGCTCGGGCCGTCTGGTCGCCGTCTTCCAGCCGCACCTGTTCAGCCGCACCCGAGACTTCGCCGAGCAGTTCGGTCAGGCACTTGCGGGGGCCGACGAGGTGGTCGTCATGGACGTGTACGCGGCGCGCGAGGACCCGCTGCCCGGCGTGTCGGGCGCCCTGGTCGCTGACGCTGTGCCGCTGCCGGCCGAGCGCGTGGCCTTCGTCGCCTCCTGGTCGGCGGTGGCAGACGCCGTCCGGGCTCGGCTGCGACCCGGTGACCTGCTGCTCACGATCGGGGCAGGCGACGTGACGCTGCTGGCCGACGAGGTGCTGGCGCGCCTCGGCCCCCTGACGCCGTCCGGCCCGGTGTCGCCGTCCGGCCCGGTGCGCCGGGCATGACTGTGACCGGGCAGCGCAGGACATCGCGCTCGAACCCCCCCTCGAGCAGCAGAGCGCGTTTTGCTGATCGGGCGCGGTCGGCGCGCTGGGCCAGAAGCCGCCCCGTTCTTGGGGCGATCGCGGTGAGCCTGGTCATCGCCGCACTGGCCGCCTTCGTCTACGCCGGCCCGCTTCTGGTGCTTCGCGAGGTCGCGGTCAGTGGCGTCCCCGCCTCGCTGGGCGCGCAGGTGCGAGCAGCGGCCGCGGCACCCATGAACGAGCCCCTGGCTCAGCTGAACACCGCGGCCATCGCTGCCCGGGTGCGCGCGCTCCCGTTCGTCGAGGGTGTCAGTGTGCACCGGCAGTGGCCCTCCACGCTGGGTGTGCAGGTCCGAGCGCGCACGCCTGCAGCGCTGGTGCCCGACCCACCCAGCGGCTACGCGATCGTCGACAGTTCCGCGATCGCCTATGGCACCAGTGCGCGGCCACTACGGGGTGTCCCGATAATCACCGTCGACCTGACACCTGCCAGTCGCCCCTCCCTGCTCGCGGCACTCACCGTCCTGGCTGCCTTGCCACCGGGCATTCGGTCAACGGTGCGTTCGGTCGCCGCCCGTTCCCCGAACGACGTACGGCTGCGCGTGGGTAAGACCACCGTCGTGTGGGGCGGTCCGGACCGAAGTGCGCGTAAAGCCAAGATTTACGCCGAGCTGCGCCGGACCCGCGCCAGCGTGTACGACCTCAGCTCGCCGGACACTCCCGTCCTGCGCTGAGCGTCGACTGCGCTGAGCGTCGACTGCGCTGACCCAGCTGAGGACTGCACTGGGGAAGCTCACTGCCATGTTGGGTGGCCACTGGGGACCCCTTCGGCCTTGTGGTGGCCACTGGGGACCCCTACCGGCCTTGTGGTGGCCACTGGGGACCCCTACCGGCCATGTGGTGGCCACTGGGGACCCCCGCTGCCGAGAGCGGGTGCGCGTGGACCGTGACATTGCCGCAGAAGGTCACGACACGCCGCCTTCGGTCGTTGTCCGGCGCCCCCTTCGCGCCTAGCGTCTCCCCCAGAACGAGGTTGACATAACTATAACCCTCCAGTTGAGGGTGAGGTTCTCCCACCAGCAGATCCACGCACATCAGATTCACACCATCAGGCACCAACCAGGCACCAGGCGAGAGGCATCGACGTGGCAGCACCGCAGAACTACCTGGCCGTGATCAAGGTCGTCGGCATCGGCGGCGGCGGCGTCAACGCGATCA
>DAIETC010000054.1 GCA_027345905.1 Kineosporiaceae bacterium
GATCGCGAGCGACGCGAACGCCGTGAGCATGTCCGGCACCGCGCCGCCGAGCATCCGGATCGGCTCGATCAACCAGCCCAGCCAGGGGCTGATCCCGGCCTGCGCCGCGTAACCCAGAATCAGGGCGCCGGCGTGCGCGAGCAGCAGCGGCACGGCGACCCGGCTGACCCGGCGGTGGGCGATCAGCGCCCGGTCGTGGCCATAGACCCGGTCGACCCACGGCAGCCGCGCCGCGAGCAACAGCTGCAGCAAGAGCAGCGCGGTTCCCACCAGGCCCGTCACTCGCCCCAGCGCAATCAGGCGACTGGCAGCCGTCCCGGTCATCAGCGCGGGACCGCCGGCGTTGAGCAGGAACATCACGACCGTCGTCACCACCATGGCGACGGCGCCGACCTCGAGCAGGTCGGCGCGCCGCCGGCGCAGCAGGGCGCGCTGACGATCCCGGTACCGGTCGGCCAGACCCTCCAACCGCAGCGGAACCTGGGTCGTGCTCACAGTCGGTCAGCTCCGTTCGGATGAGATCGTGCGGCGATGCGCCTACGCTCCACCCCGCGGCTCAGAGATCTCTGTGAGCATCCAGATCCTGCGAGCTGCCCCGATGTCGACCGGCGCCCTACCGCGAGCGGCGCGGCCGCGCGGCCGCCGAGCGCGCAGCGGCGAGCTCGAGCGTGTTGTCCAGTGGTTCCAGGTCGGTGACGCCGTACCGCCGCTGCGCCGCCTGCAAGATCAGGTGGTCCGCCAGCGCCGGGCTCTTGGGCAGGATCGGGCCATGCAAGTAGGTTCCGATCACGTTGTTGCTGACGGCGCCCTCGAACTGACGGCTCGGATCGTTCCCGAAACCCTTCTCCACGCGGCCCAACGGCTGCTGCCCAGGCTCCAGCACCGTCTGGCCCGAGTGGTTCTCGAAACCGACCAGCCGGCCAAACCGGCTCTGGACCGTGATGTTCCCGATCATCCGCTGCGAGCCGGCAACCGTTGTGGCGCCGAAGATGCCGACACCCTCGATGTCGGTACCGGCACCGGTGCGAAAGCCGTGGCCGAACAGCTGGTACAGACCGCACACCACGAGCATGGGCAGGCCTGCAGTGGCCTGGTGACGCAGCTCTTCGCCGCGCGCGACCAGGTCCCGCTCGATGAGCAGCTGGCCGCGGTCCTGGCCGCCGCCCCCGAAGAGGATGTCGGCGGCCGAGAAGTCGAACGGCTTGCCGATCTGCACCGGTTGCACGTCCACCTCGTGGCCGCGCCATTGGATTCGCCGGCTCAGCGCCACGATGTTCCCGAGGTCGCCGTAGATGTTCATCTCGTCCGGGTACAGGTGCGCGACGACGAGCCGCATCGGCGCGTTCACCAGACTTCCTGCAGCTGGGTACGCGCCGCCAGGTACTTGCGCACGGCCAGCATCGCCGTGTACGTCGGGAGGATGAACGCGGTCTCACCCTCCGCCGTGGCTGAGACGAGGGCCGAAACGGCATCGGGCAGGTCATTGACCACCCGCGCCGGGATATCGGCGTAGTGCAACCGCAGCGCCATGTCGTCGGCCCGGCTCCCGGCGACGATACAGGTGGGGTTTCGGGCGGTGATGCCCTCGATGGGAACATCCCACAGCCATGAGATGTCGCGCCCGTCGGCGTAGTTGTCGTTGATCGCGAACAGAATCTTCGGGGTCGTTGTGCGGGCGAGAAAGGTTTCGATCACCTGAGTGAAACCGGCTGGGTTCTTGATGAGCAGCAGGTAGATCGATCGGCCCTGGATGTCAATGTGTTCCACGCGACCGAAGGCGGCCGACGTCCGCGACAGCACGGCCTCGCTCTCGGCGCGGTCCAGCCCGAGGCCGTGCGCGACCGCGAGCGCCGCAACGGCGTTGTAGAGGTTGTACGTCCCTGGTAATGGCAACGTGACCTCGCTGCCGGCGCCCTCGACCCGGAGGGTGAACGACTGTTCGCCGGACGGCGCGGCCTCGACGCGCATGACCGCGACCTGCGGTTGCGGCCGGCTGAAGTCACCCTGTGGGCAGGTGTAGTGCCCGATGTGCCCGTAGAAGACTCGGCTGAAGCTGAGCTTGCTTGCGCAGCGCGGGCAACGGTCCGAGTCCACCGCCGTCTGCAGGGCGATGGCGCCCGGCACGCTCTCGACGCCGAAGTAGACGACGGCCGTTGGATCGCTGGCATAGGTGGACAAGTTGGCCACCAGCGGGTCGTCGGCGTTCAAGAACACCCGGGCGTCGCTCTGGGCGATCCCCTCGCCGATCAGAGCCGCCAGCGTGTCGAGCTCGCCGTACCGGTCCAGCTGGTCCCGAAACAGGTTCAGCACGAGGATCGCCCTCGGTCGCAGCTCGCGCGAGACCCGGCGCAGGCTCGCCTCGTCGACCTCGAACAGGCCGATGGTGGCGTCGATCTTTCCGCCCAGGGACGCGCTTTGGATCAGCGTCGACAACAGGCCCCGGCGCAGGTTGGAGCCGGCGCGGTTGGTCAGCACCCGTTCGCCCGCGGCGGTCAACATCTCGGCCAGGAGCTTGGTGGTGGTGGTCTTACCGTTGGTCCCGGTCACCAGGATGACCCCGTTCGCGAGCTCGGCCCCGAGGCGCTCGAGCAGATCGGGCTGCAGTCGTTCACTGAGCAGTCCGGGCAGGGCAGTGCCGGCGCCGCGACCCAGGGCCTTTGACAGCCGAAGGGCAAGCTTGGTGAGCACAAGGGTGCTGCGCAACGGCATCAGGGAAGCATACGGCCGGCTGGCCGCTGCGGCCTCGGCCGCTCACGCTCGCGAGTCACTTGGCGATGGGCCACATGGGCCACGGGCGCAGCCGCTCGTACGCGGCCGCCACAGCCAGCACCCGCGCGTCCGACCAGCGCGGGCCCATGACCTGCATACCCACTGGCAGACCGTCCGTGCCGAATCCCACGGGCACCGAGCAGGCCGGCTGGCCGGTGAGGTTGGCGACCAGCGCCAGCGGGCACCAGTCGTCGAAGAACGGGTCGACCGGCGTCCGGTCGATCGAGCTCGGTCCGGCAACGTCCACGCCGAATGCGGTCAGCTGCATCATGGGGGTCAAGATCAGGTCGTACTCGGCGAAGAACTCCGCCCAGGCGCCGGTGAACGCGTCCCGCCGAGCTTGTGCGTCCAGGTACTGGGCCGCAGTGACGTGCTCGCCAGCTCGGATGATGTCCGCCGTCCCGGGAGTCATCTGCTCGGCCCAGTCGGCGAGCAACGGCCCCTCGGACGCGAAACCCTCGGCCAGCGCCAGC
>DAIETC010000061.1 GCA_027345905.1 Kineosporiaceae bacterium
CCACGTCGTGGTGGTGATGATGGAGAACCGCTCGTTCGACCACTACCTGGGCTGGCTGCCCGGCGCCAACGGGCGCCAGCGCGGCCTGACCTATGTCGACCGATATGGCGTCCCGCACAGCACGCACCACCTGCGCGACTACCAGGGGTGCGCGCATCCCGACCCCGACCATTCGTTCGAAGGCGGCCGTATCGAATACGACGGCGGCGCCTGCGACGGGTGGCTGCGGGCCGGCGAGAACGACGAGTTCGCGATCGGCTACTACACCGACGCCGACCTGGCCTTCTACTCCCGGGCGGCGCGGGACTGGACGGTCTGCGACCACTACTTCTCGGCGATCATGGCCGAGACCTACCCGAACCGGTTCTACCAGCACGCGGCGCAGACCGACCGAATCCACAACTCCACCGTCACCTCGACGCTGCCGACGATCTGGGACCGGCTCGCCGCCGCCAACGTCACCGGCCGCTACTACTTCTACGACGTGCCCTTCACCGCCCTGTGGGGCACGAAGTACGTCGGCATCTCCCGCCCTTACACCGAGTTCCTCACCGAGGCCGCCGCGGGGGCCCTGCCGGCCGTCTCGTTCGTCGACCCCAAGTTCCTCGACGAGGGCAGCGGCTCGTCTGCCGACGACCACCCGCACGCCGATATCCGCGCCGGCCAGGCATTCCTCGACCAGGTGTACTCGGCTCTTCGGACCAGCCCGGCCTGGGAACGCACGGTGCTGGTGATCAACTACGACGAGTGGGGCGGGTTCTTCGACCACGTGGCCCCGCAGACCGCGCCGGACGCGAACCCGGCCTGGGGCCTGCGCGGCTTCCGGGTGCCCTGCCTGGTCATCTCGCCGCTGGCGCGCCGCAGCCACATCGCGCACGGCACGTACGACCACACCTCGGTCCTGAAGCTGATCGAGTGGCGCTGGGGGCTGAGCGCACTCACGCCGCGCGACGCCGCGGCCCGCAACCTGGCCGAGGTGCTCGACTTCACCAGCGCACCCGACCTGAGCGCCCCGGCGTACGACGTCCCTGCCTTCGCGGGACTGCCGTGCCCGGCCGCGAGCCTTGCCGACTACGAGGACTGGCGCGCCCTGCGCGACCTTGCCCTGAGCACCGGATGGAGCCTGCCGCTGTGACCCGGCGACCCGTCGTGCGCCGACTGGGCGCCCTGCTGGCGGCCGGAGCGCTCGCCAGCGCGCTCGTCGCGGCCCAGGTGTCAGACGGGCCACCCTCGCAGGCCGCGGCCAAGCGCGGCTACCTGCCCCCGGTGCAGCACGTGTTCGTCATCAACCTGGAGAACAAGGGCTACGACCGGACCTGGGGTTCAGGGTCCGCGGCGCCGTACCTGTCCCAGACCCTGCGCGAGCAGGGCACCCTGCTCACCCAGCACTACGGAACCGCCCACAACTCGCTGCCGAACTACGTCGCGCAGATCAGCGGGCAGGGCCCCGACCCGCAGACCCAGGCGGACTGTCAGACCTACTCGCCGTTCGTCGGCGCCGGCGTGGTCCCGCCCGGCCATTACGTCGGGGACGGCTGCGTCTACCCCAGCGCCGTCCCGACGCTGCCCGGGCAGCTGAGTGCGGCCGGGCTGAGCTGGCGCGGGTACCTGGAGGACATGGGCACCGCGTGCCGGCACCCGCAGCTGGGCGCGCTGGACGACACCCAGCAGGCCCGGGTCGGCGACCAGTACGCCGTGCGGCACAACCCGTTCATGTACTTCGCGTCCATCACCGGCTCCCCGAGCTGCGCGGCGAACGTGGTCGACCTCACGGCGCTCGGCAGCGACCTGGGCTCGATCAAGACGACCCGCAACCTGAGCTACATCACGCCCAACCTGTGCCACGACGGGCACGACAGCCCCTGCGTGGACGGCGAGCCGGGCGGGCTGGTCAGCGCCGATGCCTGGCTGCGGCAGTGGGTGCCGGTCATCACCGGCTCACCGGCGTTCCGCAAGGACGGTCTGCTGGTGATCACCTTCGACGAGTCCGACGGCCCGCAGTCGGACTCCAGCGCCTGCTGCGGCGAGGGACCCGGTCCGAACAGCGCGCTGCCGGGGATCACGGGCCTCGGCGGCGGCCGGGTCGGCGCGCTGGTCGTGTCCCCCTACGCGCGCCCCGGCGCCTACAGCACGACGGCGTACAACCACTACTCGCTGCTCGCGAGCATCGAGGACCTGTTCGCCCTGCCCTATCTGGGGTACGCCGCGACGCCGGGCCTGGCCCGGTTCGGGCTCGACGTATACCGCTGACCCGGCCGGGGCGGTTTGCAGCGGCCTGCCGCAATCCATTTGTCGGTTAGGCCGCTCTGGCGGCCCTGGTGCCGGATACTCCATGAGTGATGACACACAGGGGCCGGTCGTGGTGGCGGTGACGGCGCGCGAGCGTGGGTCCGCGCGCCGTCCGGTCCCGTCGGTCATGGAACTGCGCGCGGGCGGACAGCACCTGCACCATGTGACCGGCACCGACGGCGGTCTCGGCCCCGACCAGCACCGCGGTGCTGACCCCGCAACGGCGGCCGAGCAGGCACGCGCGGCGGCCGCATCGGTCGGCGCTGACGACCTGCTGGTTCTGCGGCGGCTGGGCGGTGCCGGGTGGACGCAGCTGGGCGGCGACGCCGGCAGCGCGGCCTGGGCGGGGACTCTCGAGGGCGACCAGGACACCGACCGGCGCCTGACCGGTGCGCTTCGCGCCACCGCGCCCGTTCGGGCTCACCACGGCGTCCCGCAGCACGTGATCGGCCCGTACTGGGCCTCGACCTGGGCGATGGTTCCAGTCGGCGAGGACGTGGTCGTCGTGTTCGGCTGCGCGTCGCCGTCCGAGCAGCTGCGCACGGCGAGCGGCCTGCGGCTGCAGCAGGCGGCGTTGCGGGCCGGGGCCGCGATCTGTGCCACGTCACCCGTGCGCCATCTTGCCGACGAGGTCGAGATGCTCGCTGCCGTCGCCGAGCTGCTCGCCGCGCAGCCGCTGGGCATGGACGAGGCCCTGCGGCACGTCTGCCGCACCGTCGTGCGAGCGCTCTGCTGTGAGCTGGCGGTCGTGACGCTGGCGGACGGGCGGTTCGTCGTGGTTCAGCAGGGGGGCGAGCTGGCGGCCAGCGCCAACGAGATCGCCGCAACCGTGCGCGAAGCCCTGGACGAGGACCCGAGCGGGTCGCTGGTGGTTCAGGACAGCGCCACCCGTCCACTTCCGGCGCCGCTCAGCCCAGCGCAGGGTGTCGCGTCCTACCTGGCCCTGTCGCTTCCCCTGCGCGAAGGGCGCGGCACGATGCTGGCGGCGCACTCGACCGACAACCCGCGCGGGTTCAGCGTGCTGCGCCAGCAGGTCGCCAACCGGCTCGCCGCACCAGCGGCAGCGCTGCTGGACGGCGCGCAAGCCCGTGAGGCGCTGCAGCGGGCGCTGGACGCCTCGCGCCGGCACGCCGCCAGCGACGCGCTGACCGAGGTGGCCAACCGGCGCGGCTGGGACCAAGCCCTCGAGCGCGGCACGCGGCTGGTGTCCGCCGGGGCAGCGTTCACGGTGGTCACGGTCGACGTCGACGGCCTGAAGGCGGCCAACGACGCCAACGGGCACGTTGCCGGTGACGAGCTGATCCTGGCCTGCGCCCGGGCCCTGCGCGCCTGCGTGCGCGGCGCGGGGGACGTCGTCGCGCGGGTCGGCGGCGACGAGTTCGCCCTGCTGCTCGCAGGTGCCGACCCCTCGCCAGAGGTGATCATGGGGCGGCTGCGCCGCTCGTTGGACGGGGTGCACACCCCATCCGGACTGCCGCTTCGAGCCAGCCTGGGCGCCGCCGCCTGTCCCTCCTTCGGTTCGCTACCTGCTGCCGTGCGCCGCGCGGACGCCTTGATGTACCTGGACAAGCGAACACGTCAAAGCCGCCGCTTGCAGGCGGCGAGCGGCTGACCCTTCGGACCGCGCTGGCTCCCGGGCCGCGGTGCGCTCGGGCGGTCGCGGCTGTGCGCTCGCGCGGGTGCCGCTGTGCGCCACGTCGGGTCATGATGGTGCGGTGACCCGCCCGCATCTGACCGGCCACCTGCTGCTGGCCACGCCGCAACTGCGCGAGCCGACCTTTCGCCGCGCCGTCATCCTGCTGCTCGACCACGGAGACGAGGGGGCGATGGGCGTCGTGCTCAACCGCCCGCTGCAGGTGCGGGTCGACGCCGTGCTGCCGGACTGGCAGGCGCACACGACGGCACCCGGCGTGCTGTTCCAGGGGGGACCGGTGGGCCTGGACTCGGCGCTCGGTCTGGTGTCCGTGCCCGGCGACGGACCCGAGCCTGCCGGCGTCCGGCGATTCTGCGGGGCTCTGGGGCTGGTCGACCTCGATGCCCCGCCGCTGTCCGTGGCCTTCGACGTGTGCGGGCTGCGCGTCTTCGCCGGGTACGCCGGCTGGTCGCCCGGTCAGCTCGAGGCTGAGATCGCGGACGGCGCGTGGTACGTCGTCGAGAGCGAGCCGCGCGACCCGTTCAGTGCCGACCCGACCCTGCTGTGGCCGCAGGTGCTGCGCCGGCAACGCAGCGACCTGGCCTACGTGGCCACCTATCCCGATGACCCGACGCAGAACTGATCGCTGGGCCCGGCGGCCTGGCGCTTCGTGGGCTGCTCGGTAGGCTGCCGCAATGAGTATCGACGAGCCTTTCGAGCGCCCGGGGCAACCAGGCGCCGCCGGTCAGCCCGGCTCACCGGACTCGGCGCCGGGGGGCACCAGTGTGCTCGAACGCGAGCGGGTCGAGGAGCAGGTCGTTGAACCGGGCGACCACGAACGTTTCGCGCACTACGTGCGCAAGGAGAAGATCCTCGAGAGCGCCCTGAGCGGCGAGCCGGTGACGGCCCTGTGCGGCAAGGTGTGGGTGCCCGGTCGCGACCCCAAACGCTTCCCGGTCTGCCCGGCCTGCAAGGAGATCTACCAGGGCCTACCCGCGCCCAGCGGGCCGGACTGATCGGGTCGCACTGATCGGGCCAGCTTGGCGCGGCGTGCCTAGCACGCCGACGTCGCCCGGTCGCCCGGCGGGTGCCGGCACGTCGGTGCGCGGACCCGGCTAGCCTGCCCTGACCGTGGGTACCTCTGCCGCTTCGCACCTGCCGCCGGCCTTCCCCGGCCGGGCACCCTGGGGCACCGCGGCACGGCTGCGGGCGTGGCAGGAGCGGGCGCTGGAGCAGTACCTGCTCGAGGCGCCACGGGACTTCCTCGCGGTCGCCACCCCCGGAGCCGGCAAGACGACGTTCGCCCTGCGCGTGGCCAGCGAGCTGCTCGGGGCTGGCGAGGTGCAGCGGGTCACCGTCGTCGCGCCGACCGAGCACCTGAAGGGGCAGTGGGCGCAGGCGGCGCACCGGGTGGGCATCAGCATCGACCCGCAGTTCAAGAACGCTCACGGCAGCCACGGCCGGGACTTCGACGGCGTGGCGCTCACGTACGCCCAGGTGGCCAGCCGGCCGCTGCTGCACCAGGCCCGCACCAAGGCGGCCCGCACCCTCGTCATCCTGGACGAGGTGCACCACGGCGGTGATGCGCTCTCGTGGGGCGAGGCGATCCGCGAGGCGTTCGAGCCGGCCCGGCGCCGGCTCGCGCTGACCGGTACGCCGTTTCGCTCCGACACCAGCGCCATCCCGTTCGTCACCTACCAGCCCGACGAGCACGGCGTCCGGCGCTCTCGGGCCGACTTCACCTACGGGTACGGCGACGCCCTGCGCGACGGGGTCGTGCGCCCGGTGATCTTCTTGGCGTACGCCGGCCAGATGCGCTGGCGCACCCGCGCCGGCGACGAGGTCAGCGCCCGCCTGGGCGAGCCGCTCACCCAGGACCTGACCGCGCACGCTTGGCGCACCGCACTGGACCCGCTCGGCGAGTGGGTGCCCGCCGTGCTGCGCGCCGCCGACCTTCGGCTCACCCAGGTGCGCCGCGGCATCCCGGACGCCGGGGGCCTGGTGATCGCGACCGACCACGCCCAGGCGCGGGCGTACGCGGCGATCCTTCGAGGGCTCACCGGCCAGCCGCCGGTCGTGGTGCTCTCGGACGACGCCGGTGCCTCCGAGCGGATCGCCGCTTTCACCGCGGGCGACCAACGCTGGATGATCGCCGTCCGCATGGTCTCCGAGGGGGTGGACGTGCCCCGCCTTGCGGTGGGGGTGTACGCGACGGCCATCGCCACACCGCTGTTCTTCGCCCAGGCCGTGGGCCGATTCGTCCGCGCGCGTCGGCGCGGGGAGACCGCTTCGGTCTTCGTGCCCAGCGTGCCCTTGCTCATGGCGCACGCGAGCCAGCTGGAGGCCGAGCGTGACCACGCTCTGGACCGGACGGCGCGTGCCGAGCCGCTGTGGGCGCCCGAGGAGTCGGTGGTGGCCGCCGCGAACCGTGCAGCTGGCGACGCGGCCGGCCCCTGCGGCTTCGAGGCGCTCGCCGCGCAGGCCGAGTTCGACAGGGTCGTCTTCGATGGGGCCGAGTTCGGCATGGCCGCCCTCGCAGGCAGCCAGGAGGAGCAGGACTACCTCGGACTGCCGGGCCTGCTGGACGCCGACCAGGTGGCCCACGTCCTGCGCCACCGCCAGGCCCGCCAGGTCGCCGCCCGAGCCGGCGCGCCGGCCCGTCCCGCCGCGCCCGTGGCGTCCACCCACGGCGAGCTCAGCGCCCTGCGCAAAGAGCTGCACCAGCTCGTGGGCGCCTGGGCGCGACGCAGCGCGCAGCCGCACGCCGTCGTGCACGCTCAGCTGCGCGGTAGCTGCGGCGGCCCTCCCGTGCCGCAGGCCGGCGCCGACCAGCTGCGGGACCGCATCGCCACGCTGCGTCGCTGGTTCGTCGGGCAGCGCTGAGGGGCTCGCGCGCTCTCAGCCAACACTCAGCGGCGCCGGCGCATCCTGGTGGGGCGGCGCGGACAAAGCGCAGATCAAGGAGGCCACGATGTCGTTGCTGGGCACGCCACTGCTCGTGTTCCTGGGCGTGCTTGCGGTGGCCCTGCCCGTCCTGACCTACCTGCTCTGGGGCCGGGTGCCCGGGGCGGCGCCGTTGCGGGTGGCCGCTCGCGCAGCCTTGATCGTCTCCTGCCAGCTCTCCGCCGTGCTGCTGGTGGCCGCGGCCGTCAACGACTACGGGTACTTCTACACCTCCTGGGCCGAGCTGGCCGGTGAGGCGCCGCCGGGTCAGGTCGTCGCGGCGACGCCATACCTCGGTGCGGCCGGGCACGGCGAGGGCGTGAGCACCACCGGAGCCTTCCCGGCGTTCTCTCGTCTGCTACCGCCCGTGACGGTCCTGGCCGACCCGCACTGGTCGACGCCCGCGCAGTGGTCCAGCCGCGGCCGGCTTGAGTCGGTCAGCATCCACGGGGCGCGCTCGGGCCTGCGCGGGCACGCCTACGTGTACCTGCCGCCGCAGTACTTTCGCCCCCGGGTCTCGCATGCCTTCCCAGCCGTCGAGGTGTTCACCGGCTACCCGTCCAGCGACCGCGCGCTCGTGTGGCGGATGAACTACCCGGGCCAGCTGCTCGCCCAGCTGCAGCGGCACCGCGCCCAACCGATGGTGCTGGTCATGATGGTTCCCTCGGTGGTCGCACCCCGGGACACCGAGTGCACCGACGTCCCGCACGGGCCGCAGGTGCAGACCTACTTCGCGCAGGACGTGACGACCGCGATCGACGTCACCTACCACGTGCGCCCGCTGTCCTGGGGGGCCATCGGCGACTCGACCGGAGGCTTTTGCGCGACCAAGCTGGTGATGCGCCATTCCGACGTGTTCCGCAGCGCGGTGTCGCTGTCCGGCTACTACCACACGATCATGGACTCGACGACCGGCTCCTTGTGGGGAGGGTCCCGAGTGCTGCAGATGCTGGACGACCCCACCTGGCGGATCACCCACCTGCCCGCCCCGCCAGTGTCGTTGCTGATGACCATCTCGAGCGCCGAGCACGGCTCGCTGGGCATCTACGACACGCGCCGGTTCCTTGGCCATGTGCGCCCGCCCATGCAGGTCAGCACGATGGTGCTGGCGCGCGGCGGCCACAACTTCGCCACCTGGTCGGGTGAACTGCCCGCCTCGATGCAGTTCCTGTCGCACTACCTGTACGCCGGGTAGTCGCCATGCCCTCACCCCGCGGGCAGCGCAGCCAGCAGCTGGTCGGCAATGAGGGTGTGACCGGCGGCGTCCGGATGGTCACCGTCGGCGGCAAGCAGCGCGGTCGGGTCCTTGGTGCCGTTGGCGTCGAAGGGGCCGCGCAGGTCGACGCAGGTGGCGTTCTGGATCAGGGCGGCCGAGCAGATCCGCGCGTTCAGCCGGTCGGTCAGCTCACCGCTCCACGTCAGGTAACCGGTTCCGCGGGTGGCCAGCCCTACGGCGCCGTCGACGAAGACGTTCCAGTAGTCGGTCACCAGGATCGTGGTGGGCCGGCCCCCGCGCAGCCACTGCACGCGGGCGATGGCGCCAGCGACCTGTGCGCCCACCGCATCGAGGGTGGCCGAGTCGCAGGCCCCGCCGCAGTTCTGGTCGTTGGCACTGCCCGACCCGCGATCCCACCACGACAACGCGGGCAGCAGGTCGTTGGCGCCGACGGTGATCACCACGATGTTCGCCGCCGCCACGGTCTGGCTCGTCGAGGGGTCGTCGAGCATCTGCATCAAGCCCACCGACGTCAGGCCGCCGACCCCCAGGTTGGTCGCCGACGTCGGCACCTGGTCGCGGTCGGCCAGCAGCTTGGCGAGCTGTTGGACGAAGGGCGTGCAGTTGCACTGCGAGCCGGCGGTGACCGAGTCGCCCAGCCCGACGATGTTCAGATGTCGGGGCCCCGGGGCCGCGGCGCCGTCAGGACCGGTGGGCGAGGGAGCGGCCACGCTGGTCGAGCCCGGATCTGGGCTGCCCGCAGGAGTGGGACTCGGTCCTTGGCTGGGGGTGGTCGCGCTGCTCGGCGCCCGGCCTGTCGTGGTGCCAGCCGGGCCGGGCTCGCCGGCGCTTTGAGCGTGCGGTGTCGGTGAGTAGGACACCGTCGCACCAGCGCTCGCGAACGGCGTCGAGCACGCGGCCAGCGCCAGCACCGGCGCGGCCACCCAGGTCACCAGCCGCAGGTGTCGGGCACGACGACGCGCTGCCCTTCGGCGCCGGCCGTACGCTCTCGCTGTCATTGCCGTCCACCGTAGATCACCCGGGAAGCTGGCGAGGTGCCGTGGTCGGGGGAATGCGTACGGCGCTGACCGGGGTCCGGGCGCGGGCTGCCGGAGCGGCCCTGCTCGTGGTCGCCGCGGCGCTGCTGGTCAGCTCGGCGCTGCTGCTCACCCTGCTGCAGCGCGGGCTGACCGCCAACGTGGACGACGCGGCGACCACGCGCACGCTCGAGGTGGGCGCCCAGCTGCGCCAGGACGGCCCGCGCGGACTGCAGCCGGACCTGGAGGCGACCACTCACGAGAGCCAGCTGGTGCAGGTGCTCGACCCCGCGGGCGCGGTGATCGCCAGCTCGACCCCACGCGCCGGCCAGGTCCCGCTGAGCAACCTGCGCCCGCGCGCCGGGCAGGTGCTGCGCGGCCAGGTCAGTGGCCTGCAGCTGTTCGACCAGGAGCGCCCCTACCTGGTGGTGGCGCGGGGAACGCCGTACCGGGGGAGTACCTACACCGTCGTCGTGGCGACCTCCGTGCAGGCCGAGCAGGACGCCTTGCACACCGTGGCGGCCGCACTGCTCGTGGGCGTGCCGCTGCTGGTGCTGCTCGTGGGCGCGGCCACCTGGGTGCTGGTCGGTCGCGCGCTGCGCCCGGTGGAGCGGATCCGGTCGCGGGTTGCCGGGATCAGCGCCGCACGGCTGGACGAGCGCGTGCCGGTGCCGCCCACCGGTGACGAGGTGGCGCGCCTGGCGCTCACGATGAACGCGATGCTCGACCGGCTGCAGGGCTCGCAGGCCACCCAGCACCGGCTGGTGGCGGACGCCGGTAACGAGCTGCGCAGTCCGCTGACCACCCTGGTGGCGACCATGGAGATCGCCCAGGCCGACCCGACCGGCGGGACCTGGCGCGAGCTCGCGCCGGTGCTGGAGGCGGAGACCGCCCGGATGCGCAGGCTGGTCGAGGACCTGCTGCTGTTGGCCAGGGCCGACGAGGACGGGCTGCGGATCGAGCTGTCCGACGTCGACCTGGACGACCTGCTGGGCGAGGAGGCACGGCGGCTGCGGCTCGCCGGCGGCCCCAGGGTCGAGCTGGACGTGCAGCACGTACGCGTCACCGGAGATGCGGGCGCCCTGGGCCAGGTGCTGCGCAACCTGGCCGACAACGCGTCCCGTGCCGCTAGCAGCGTCGTGCGCCTCTCGCTGCACGCCGAGCCCGCCGAGGCGGTGCTGCGGGTGCAGGACGACGGCGCTGGCATTGCGGAGGCCGACCGGGGCCGGGTGTTCGAGAGGTTCGTGCGCCTGGACCACAGTCGCGACCGCGGCAGCGGCGGGAGCGGGCTGGGCCTGGCGATCGTGCGCGAGATCGTGCGGTGTCACGACGGCACGGTGAGCGTGACCCGTTCGCCGCTGGGCGGGGCCTGCTTCGAGGTGCGGTTGCCCGCCGGGCGCTGAGCGCCACCGCGCCGGGCTCACCCGCCGTCCGCGGCCAAGCGGTACCCAGCGCCGCGCACCGTCTGGATCGCGCCGCGGTCCCACGGTTCGTCGATCTTGCGACGCAGGTAGCGCACATACACCTCGACCACGTTGGGATCCCCCTCGAAGGCAGGATCCCACACGCCGTCCAGGATCTGGCTCTTGCTGACGACGTCGCCGCGGTGTCGCATCATGAACTCCAGCAGGCCGTACTCGCGGGGGGTCAGCCGGATCTCGTGGCTGCCCCGCATGACCCGGCGCCGGGCCGGGTCCAGGGTCAGGTCGCCCGCGGACAGGACGACCGGGCGCTCGGGTGCGCCCCGGCGTACGAGGGCGCGCAGCCGGGCGATCAGCACCACGAAGCTGAACGGCTTGGACAGGTAGTCATCAGCCCCCAGGTCGAAGGCGTCGGACTGGTCATGGTCGCCGTCCTTGGCCGTGAGCATCAGCACCGGCGTCCAGACCCCGCGCCGGCGCAGCTCGGTGAGCACGTGATACCCGTCACCCTGGGGCAGCATGATGTCGAGGATGATCACGTCGAACGCGTTCTCGGTGGCCGACCAGAGCGCGTCTACGCCACTGTGCGCCAGGTCGACGACGAACCCCTCGTCGACCAGGCCGCGCCGCACGGTCTGGGCCAGGCGCACCTCGTCGTCCACAACGAGCACCCGCATCGGCCCATCATGGCCCGCGGTGCTGAGAGCAGGCTGAGCGCTGGAACAACGCGTCCCGCCGCGGCGTTCTCTCGCCCATGGCTACTCAAGAACTCACCCTCGACACCCATGACGCAGCCGTGGCCGACGGCGTCGTCCTGATCGACTTCTGGGCGGCGTGGTGCGGCCCGTGCCGGCAGTTCGCGCCCGTCTACGAGCAGGTCAGCGAGGCCAACCCGGAGATCACCTTCGCCAAGGTCGACACCGAGGCCGAGCCGGAGCTGGCGGGACGCTACGGCATCACCTCGATCCCCACGCTGGTGGTCTACCGCGACGGCATCCCGATCTTCGGCCAGCCCGGCGCACTGCCCCGCCCAGCCCTGGAGGACCTGATCGAGCAGGTCAAGGGCCTGGACATGCAGGAGGTCCGGTCCAAGTACGCCGAGCAGCTGGCGGCCGAGCAGAACTCCGTCGGGCGCCCCCCGGCGACCGACCCCACCTCGTTCTGAGCCACCTAGCGTTCTGAGCCACCTGGCGTTCTGAGCCACTCAGCGTTCTGAGCCACTTAGCGTTCTGAGCCACTCAGCGTTCTGACTAGGTCAGTGCGGCACCGAGCGAGGTGTCGCACTGGCACGCACGAGGGGCAGCGTGCGGCGTTCGAGGACGCAGGCCAACGCCATCACCGTCGAGCTGCGCACGACGTTGACGTCGGCGACCAGCAGGTCGATCACCCGCTGCAGGTCGTCGTTGTCGCGCGCGACCAGGCGGCACAGCAGGTCGCCCTGACCGGTGATGGTGTGCGCCTCCAGGACCTCGGCGATGGCGCGCAGGTGCTCGGTGACGCTGTCGCGTGCGCCCTGCCGGATCTCCAGGTTCACGAACGCGGTGACCGTGAACCCCAGCGCCGCGGGGTTCACGGCGGGGGCGAACGAGGCGATCACCCCGGAGGCGACCAGCCGGTCCAGGCGAGCCTGAACGGTGCCACGCGCCACGCCCAGGCGACGGGCGGCCTCCAGGACGGCGACCTTGGGATCGGTGTCGAGCAGCTCGATCAACCGAACATCCAGGTCGTCTACTCCGTTAGGCATAGTGCCCAGTATGGCGGGTAGAACTGTGGTCAGGATGTACAAGCTGCGCAGCAGGATGCGCGGGTCTTGCCCAGAACGGCCGGATGGGTCAGCCTGCGGGCATGTCCACCGTCGAGCGCGACCGCGCTGCCGTCGTCCGCACCCCGCCCCAGCAGCTAACCGAGCCTGACCTGGCCCAGCTGCGCACTCTGGTGGGGCTGGTCGAGTACGACGAGAGCAACGACCCGTTCCCCGTGACCGCGCTGGACGCCCTGGTCTGGGTGGTGGGCAACGCGACGGTCACCGCGACGTACTTCCAGCTCGCCTTCGGGATGGACCTGGTCGCCTACAGCGGGCCCGAGACGGGTAACCGCGACCACGTCGCGTACGTGCTGCGCTCGGGTTCGGCCCGGTTCGTGGTGACGGGCGGCGTGCGGCCCAGCAGCCCGCTGCACGACCACCACGGCCGGCACGGTGACGGCATCCTCGACATCGCCCTGCAGGTTCCGGACGTCGACCGCTGCATCGCCCATGCTCGCCGGATGGGTGCGCGCGTCCTGGAGGACCCGCACGACGTGAGCGACGAGCACGGCACCGTACGCCGGGCGGTGCTGGCGACGTACGGCGACACGCGGCACTCCCTGGTCGACCGCTCGCGCTACACGGGCCCTTACCTGCCCGGGTTCATCGCCCGCTCGAGCAGCGTGAGCCGTCCGTCCGGGCACCCGAAGCGCCTGTTCCAGGCGATCGACCACGTCGTCGGCAACGTCGAGCTGGGCCGGATGGACGAGTGGGTCGGCTTCTACAACCGGGTCATGGGCTTTGTGAACATGGCGGAGTTCATCGGGGCGGACATCGCCACCGACTACTCCGCGCTGATGAGCAAGGTCGTGGCCAACGGCAACCACCGGGTGAAGTTCCCGCTCAACGAGCCGGCGGTCGGCAAACGCAAGTCGCAGATCGAGGAGTTCCTGGACTTCTACGGCGGGCCGGGCGCCCAGCACGTGGCGCTGGCCGTGAGCGACATCCTGGCGACCGTCGACTGGATGCGCGCCCAGGGAGTCCGCTTTCTCGACACCCCGGACTCCTACTACGAGGACCCCGAGCTGCGCGCCCGGATCGGCCAGGTGCGGGTGCCGGTCGAGCAGCTGCAGGCGCGTGGCATCCTCGTCGACCGCGACGAGGACGGCTACCTGCTGCAGATCTTCACCACCCCCTTCGGCGACCGGCCCACCGTGTTCTTCGAGCTGATCGAACGGCACGGCTCGCTGGGCTTCGGGAAGGGCAACTTCAAGGCCCTGTTCGAGGCGATCGAGCGCGAGCAGGAACGTCGAGGAAACCTCTGACCGGCCCCGGACTGACACCATGTGCGCATGACGGCGCGCAACCCCGGGTGGTACCCCGACCCACAGCTGCCCAACCAGATGCGCTGGTGGGACGGGACCGCCTGGACCAGTGACGTCTACGAGCGGGCCGAACCCCCTGGGGGGTTCGCCCAGGCGCACGAGAGTGCGACGTCGGCGACGGCCGTCCGTACTGCGGTCACCGAGGACGGCGTCCGGCTGGCCTCGTTCGGCCAGCGCGTGGGAGCCCGGCTGGTCGACACCCTGATCGTCGCGGCGCTGACGCTGCCGCTGACCTGGTCGCTGGTCGGCGACCTCATGGCGCGACTGAACGAGCTGGCCACCGAGTCGGCGGGCGCGCCCGTGAATCCGTTCGCCGTCCAGGACCCGCTCCTGCTGCGGGACGTGGGGATCATCAGCCTGGTCTCGCTGGTCATCAGCCTGGTCTACGAGGTGGGCTTCCTGCTGTGGCGCGCGGCCACCCCGGGCAAGCTGCTCGTAGGGCTGCGGGTGCGCCGCTGGGCGCCGGGGCAGGCGTTGGGCCCGAGCGTCGTGGCTCGCCGGTGGCTGGGCTACCAGGGGGTCGGCCAGGTCCTCGGCGGCTTCTACGTCCTGATCGACGTTGCATGGGTGCTGTGGGACCCCCGCCGTCAGGCGCTGCACGACAAGCTCGCGGGCACCTGCGTGGTGGTCGCGCGAAAGGAGCGGTCATGACGTACTACCGCAGCGTGGGCGCGGTGCCGCCCAAGCGGCACACGCAGTTTCGCGCGCCGGACGGACGCTTGTATGCCGAGGAGCTGATGGGTGAAGAGGGGTTCACCTCGGACTCCTCACTGCTGTACCACCGCGAGATCCCCTCAGCGGTGGTGGCCTCGCGTCCGTGGGCCCTGCCCGACCTCACGACGACCCCGAACCATCCGCTGCGCGCGCTGCACCTGCGCCTGCACGACCTGTTCGCAGCCGACGCCGTCCCCGGCACCGACGTCGTGCAGGGCCGACGCCTCGTGCTGGCCAATGCCGACGTACGCCTGTCCTACGTCGTGGCCGACACCGTCTCGGCCTACTACCGCAACGCGACCGGCGACGAGTGCGTCTACGTCGAGGCCGGGGCGGCCACCGTCGAGACGGTGTTCGGCGCCCTGGCAGTGAGCGCGGGAGACTTCGTCGTCATCCCGCGCTCGACGGTGCACCGCTGGCTTCCGGCCCCGGACGCCGGGCCGCTGCGCGCCTACTGCATCGAGGCGAACGGTCACCTCGCCCCGCCGAGACGCTACCTGTCGCGGTTCGGCCAACTGCTTGAGCACAGCCCCTACTGCGAACGTGACCTGCGCGGGCCGCATGAGCCGCTGCTGGTGGAGGGTCAGGACGTCGCGGTGCTCACCAAGCACCGCGGCGCCGGGGCGTCCGGCATCGTGGGCAGCGTCGTCGTCCAGGCCACGCACCCGTTCGACGTCGTCGGCTGGGACGGCTGCCTGTACCCCTACAGGTTCGCCGTCAGCGACTTCGAGCCGATCACCGGCCGGGTGCACCAGCCGCCGCCGGTGCACCAGGTGTTCGAGGGCAACGGTTTCGTGGTCTGTGCGTTCGTCCCGCGCAAGGTCGACTACCACCCCTTGGCCATCCCGGTGCCCTACTACCACTCCAACGTCGACAGCGACGAGGTGATGTTCTACGTCGCCGGTGACTACGAGGCCCGCAAGGGCAGCGGGATCGGCGTGGGGTCGATCTCGCTGCACCCGGGCGGGCACAGCCACGGGCCGCAGCCGGGCGCGGTCGAGAACGCGCTGGGCAAGGACTACTTCGACGAGCTCGCCGTGATGGTCGACACCTTCCGCCCGCTCGAGCTCGGCGAGGCGGCCCTGGCCTGTGACGACGGTGCCTATGCCTGGAGCTGGGCCGGACGCCGGATCGACACCTGAGGTTCGTCTCCACGTCGCTATTTTCGGCTCGCTGACCCCAGTGAAGGTAATACCCTCGCCATGACATCGCCACGGGCGCGCAACGGGCCGGACCGTGGGTCGAACCTGAGGAGCCTTCGTGTCCGCACCCATCACCCGGCGCAGCGTGCTGTCCGCAGTCGCTGTGACCAGTGTCCTGACGGCTGCGGGGATGACTCCCGCGCAGGCGCACTCCCGTCGTCCGCAGCACCGGCCCGGCGAGCCGCTGCGCCTGACCGTGATGGGCACCACGGACCTGCACGGGTGCGTGTTCAACTGGGACTACTTCAAGGACGCCGAGTACGACGACAAGGCGGGAAACGACATCGGGCTGGCCAAGGTGGCCACGCTCGTCGAGGCGATCCGCGAGCAGCGCGGACGCGAGAGCACGCTGATGATCGACGCGGGCGACACGATCCAGGGGACGCCGCTGGCCTACTACTACGCACGGGTCGAGCCGATCACCGCCGGGCACATCCACCCGATGGCGGCGGCGATGAACGCGATCGGGTACGACGCCGCCGCCTTGGGCAACCACGAGTTCAACTACGGCATCCCGCTGCTGCGCGCCTTCGCCGAGCAGCTGGACTTCCCGCTGCTGGGAGCCAACGCGATCGACGCGGCCACCGGACGGCCGGCCTTCGCGCCGTACGTGCTCAAGACGGTCCAGGTGCCCGGCGAGAAGCCGGTTCTGGTGGGGATCCTGGGCCTGACCAACCCGGGCATCGCGATCTGGGACAAGGCCAACGTCGAGGGCAAGCTGACCTTCCCGGGCCTGGTCGAGCAGGCCCAGGTATGGGTGCCGCGGATGCGGGCGGCGGGCGCGGATGTCGTGGTCGTGGCCGCACATTCCGGGGCGACCACTTCCTCGTCGTACGGTGACGCGCTGCCCTACCCCGAGAACGCCTCGACCCTCGTGGCGCAGCAAGTGCCGGGCATCGACGCGATCCTGGTCGGGCACGCGCACGTCGAGATCGCTGAGAAGCGGGTCACGAACGCGCAGACCGGGCGGGACGTCGTCCTCACCGAGCCGCTGCGCTGGGGGATGCGGCTGTCCGTGATCGACATCGAGCTCACCAAGGTGCGCGGGCAGTGGACGGTCTCCTCGGTCGGCTCAAGCGTGCTGAACAGCAACACCGTCCCCGAGGACGCCGGCGTCGCCGCTCTGCTCACCGCTGACCACAACACCGTGATGCGCTACGTCAACACCCCGATCGGCAGCTGCACCCAGGCGATGTCGTGCGCGAGCGCACGCTACGAGGACACCGCGGCGCTGGACTTCATCAACCTGGTGCAGGCCCAGGCGGTCAAGAGCGCACTGGCGGGCACCCCCGAGGCGGCGCTACCGATGCTCTCGATCGCGGCCCCCTTCAACCGTTCCGCCGCGATCCCGCAGGGTCAGGTCACCGTGCGAGACGTGGCCGGCCTGTACATCTACGACAACACACTGCTCGGCATCGTGTTCACCGGCGCGCAGATCGCCGCCTATCTGGAGAAGTCGGCGCAGTACTTCAAGCAGGTCTTCGGCACCGGGCCGTACACCGCGGACCAGCTCACCAACGCGGTGACGGCCGTGGCGCCGAACGGCACCCCGGACTACAACTACGACGTGCTGTGGGGGCTGGACGCGCCGCTCACCTACGACATCGATCTGGCGCAGCCAGCCGGCTCGCGCATCCGGCAGCTGTCCTACGCCGGCTCGCCCGTGGCCCCCGCCACCCGTTTCGTCGTGGCGATCAACAACTACCGTCAGTCCGGTGGCGGCGGCTTCCCCGCGGTCACCACGGCACCGGTGGTGCACAACGCACAGCAGGAGATCCGTCAGCTGATCATCGACTGGGTCGGCGCCAAGGGCACGGTCGACCCGCCCAGCTTCTTCACCAGGGACTGGCGGCTGGTCAGCAATGGCACCGCGCTGACCATCACTGGCTGAGCTCGGCTGGACTCAGCCGTGGACCACCGGATCGCCGACCAGGCTGACACCGGCTGCGCGTAGCTGCCGCAATGCCCGCTCGGTGCTCTCCCGGGCCACCCCGGCCGTCAGGTGGAGCAGCACCCGGGTGCTGAAGCCCTCGGCGACGGCGTCCAGGGCGGTGGCGCGCACGCAGTGGTCCGTGGCGATGCCCACGACGTCAAGGGCCGTGATGCCGCGCTCGCGCAACCAGGGCGCCAGGGCGGTCCGGGCCTGGCCGGCGGTGGTGCCTTCGGCGGTGGTGACTTCCGCGGTCGCGCCTTCGAAGCCGGAGTACGCCGCGGCGAACTCGCCCTTGCGAAAGACCGCGTCGAACCTCACCTGGTCCAGCGCCGGGTGCAGCTGGGCGCCCGGTGTGCCGGCCACGCAGTGCGCCGGCCAGGAGTCGACGAAGTCCGGCTCGTCACTGAAGTGCGCCCCCGGGTCGTGGTGCCAGTCCTGGGTGGCCACCACGAGGCTGTAGTCGGCGTCGGTCCTGCCCGTGTGGTGGCCGCAGGCGGGCCCGCCCGTGTGGTGGCCGCGGGCGGCCAACGCGATCGCCGCAGCGACCGCGTTGCCGCCGCCGACCGCCAGCGAGCCGCCTTCGCAGAAGTCGTTCTGCACGTCGACGATCACCAGCGCAGTGCTCATGCAGGCTCCCTCTCGTGCCGGGTGGGGATCGCCGGCTCGCCACGTGAGAGCTGGACGGCGGACGCCGGCAGCTCGGCGAGCCCGGCCCGGTGCCGTTCCCGGGCCGTGGCGAGGGGCTCGCGGCCCACCACGGTGCCCTCGCGCACCAGCTCGACGAGCAGGCTGCGGGAGTGGGCGTCCAACGCTGGTTCGGCGCCCGTTCCCGTGACCTCGACCTGGGCCACGCCGTCGGCACCGCAGCGGCGCTGAGCCCACTTGCGGCCGGCGACGCCCACCTTGTCCTTGCTGCGCTTGGCGACGCCGACCAGCGTCCCGTCGTCGTCGGCGCGGGCGACCAGCTTGTAGACCAGGCCGGCCGTGGCGGCGCCGGACCCGGTGACCAGCGCGGTGCCGACGCCGTAGGCGTCGACCGGTGCGGCCGCGAGGGCCGCGATCGCGTGCTCGTCCAGGTCGCCGGTCACGATGATCCGTGTTCCAGTCGCCCCCAGGTCGTCCAGCTGCTGGCGCACCTGGAAAGCCTGCGCTAACAGGTCACCGGAGTCCAGCCGCACGGCGCCCAGGCCGGTGCCGGCGACCTCGACGGCAGTGCGCACGGCCGCGGTGACGTCGTACGTGTCCACGAGCAGAGTGGTGGCGGAGCCCAGGCTGGCCACCTGCGCCTCGAATGCGCTGCGCTCGTTGTCGTGCAGCAAGGTGAAGGCGTGGGCGCTGGTGCCCGTCGTCGGCACGCCGTAGCACTCGCCGGCCGCCAGGTTGCTCGTGGTCGCGAACCCGGCAACATAGGCGGCGCGGGCGGCGGCAACGGCGGCCAGCTCGTGCGTGCGCCGCGAGCCCATCTCGATGCAGGGCCGGCCCAGTGCGGCCGAGGTCATCCGGCTTGCGGCCGAGGCGATGGCGCAGTCGTGGTTCAGGATGCTCAGCACCAGGGTCTCGAGCAGCACCGCCTCGGCGAACGTGCCCTCGACGACGAGGATCGGCGATCCGGGGAAGAAGCAGTCGCCCTCGGCGTACCCCCACACCGACCCGCGGAAGGTGTGCTGGGCCAGCCAGGCCAGCGTCTCGTCGTCCACGACCCGGGCCTTCGCCAGCGAGTCCAGGGTCGCCTCATCGAACCGAAAGGCCTCGATGGCGTCCAGCAGCCGGCCGGTCCCGGCGACCACGCCGTACCGCCGGCCCTCGGGCAATCGGCGGTCGAAGACCTCGAAGACGCAGCGCCGGTGCGCGGCGCCGCTGCGCAGGGCCGCCTGCAGCATGGTCAGCTCGTAGTGGTCGGTGAGCAGGGCCGTCGAGGCGTCGCGGGACGGGGCGTCGGTCACCCGGCGAGCCTAGAGTGGGTGCCGTGGTCACGACACCGGTCGAGCTGGACGACCCCCGCCAGGACCTCGAGCAGCGGACGGCGCCCCCATGGGTCACCTTGGTGTGGAACGACCCCGTGAACCTCATGTCGTATGTCAGCTACGTCTTTCGCAGCTACTTCGGCTACTCCAAGGACAAGGCCGACCGGCTCATGCTCGACGTGCACCAGCTGGGCAAGGCCGCGGTCTCGCACGGCAGCCGCGAAGAGATGGAGCGCGACGTCGAGGCCCTGCACGGTTACGGGCTGTGGGCGACGATGCAGCTGGACCAGTGATGGCCCGCGGTTTCTGGCGCGGACGTCGGGGGATCCGGGCCCGCCTGAACGCGCAGGAGCGGGCGCTGCTGGCCCATCTG
>DAIETC010000087.1 GCA_027345905.1 Kineosporiaceae bacterium
GCCGGGCCAGTCCCCGGCCGGGCCGTCCCTGCTGTTGGCCGAGCAGGCCCGGCGCGCCAGCCTGGACGAGCTGGCCAGCCTGCGCAGCGTCGTGGCGCTCGCCGGCGAGGGGTACACCGCAACCGAGGCGCGGGTGACCCAGCTGGTGGGAGCCAGCCCACACGGCGCGCTGGCCCGCCTGGTGGGTTCGGCCGACCCCGCCGCCTTGGAGCGGCTGCTGGTCAGCGCCCCGGCCCTGGCCCGAGCGCTGCTCGTCCAGCAGAGCGCGCCGGACGCGCTCGCCGACGAGCTGACCCGGACGCTTTTGCTGCCGATCGGTGCCGCGGCCCAGGCCCAGGCGCGGCTGTTCGCCGCCATGCAGCCGCGCGAGCGGCGCCGGTTCGCCCTGCTGCACCCCGCGCTGGTGGCCGCGCTGGCCGCGGCGCCGGCGTCCGACCGGTTCGCCGCCAGCCGGGTGCTGATCGCCGCGGCCCTGGGGCAGTCGCTGCAGGCCCGCGCACAGTTGGGCCCGGGGCCGGCCCTGCAACGGGTGGAGCGCCGGATCGCGCTGCAGCAACGGCTGCTGGACGAGCAGGTGGTGCTGCGCCACCCGGACGGCACCACGACCCGGCACCCCCACCAGGTGCTCAACTTCGACCCCACCGGTGACGGGCGCATCCTCGAGGTGATCGGCGACCTGAGCCGGGCGAGGCACCTGGCCGTCTACGTGCCCGGCACCGGCAGCGACCTGGACCGCTACGCGGACTCCTTCGACGGCATGACCCCGTTCGCCGCCGCCGACCCTGGCCTGGCCGTGGTGCTGTGGCAGAACGCGGACCACCCCGACCAGCCGTTCGACGACCCGCTGGCCGCGCCGGCGCCGTCCGCCCTGCTCGACCCGGCGGGTCTGGTGAGCGGGGTGCAGCAGTACGCGCGCGAGCACGTCCTGGCGGCGGCCTACCGGGACAGTGCCGACGCCGCCGGGCCGGTGCTGGCTGCGGACGTCGCCGGGCTGCGCGTGGCCATGCCGGCGGCCGTGGACCTGACCGTGCTGGGCCACAGCTACGGCGGGTCGATCGTCGGATCGGCGGAGGCGCACGGCATGGTGGCCGACCGGGTGGTGCACGTGGCCAGTGCCGGTGCCTACGTCGGCGACGTGCGCGAGTACGCCTCGGCCAGCACGCAGCGGTTCTCGATGACGGCGTACGACGACCCGATCCGTCTGGTGCAGGGCCACGGTGCTTTCGACGCCGCGGCGCGTCTACGCACGATGCTGCCCACGCCACTCGACCCGCTCGCACCGACCGCCGCGAGCCTGGCGACCCTCGCCGTAGGCGGGGCCGGACAGATCGGCCACGGGCTGGACCCAGACCTGATCCCGGGCGTCGTGCGCCTGGACACCGGTGTGCACGACGACGGGCGCCTGGTGCGCGGGCACAGCAGCATGTTCGAGCCCGGCAGCACCGCCTGGCGCAACCTGCTCGCCGTGATGACGAAGGGCGAGGTGTCGGTGCTGCAGCCCCAGCTGTGGTCCAGCCACCTGGAAACCTTGGGGGCGGCGGTGACGTTGCCCGGTGGCGCCGTCATGGGTGGCACAACGATGCGGCTGCTGCCACCGCGTTACGTCATCGACCGCAGCCCGTACGACGACCCGGCCTACCGCGCCCCCGTGCTCGATCTCGGCTAGCGGCGCCCATCCACCCGGCCACTGGGGCACCCTGCGGCCTTGTGGTGGCCACTGGGGCACCCTGCGGCCTTGTGGTGGCCACTGGGGCACCCTGCGGCCACCGAAGTGGGCACTAGGGCGCCCCACGGTGGGGCGCGGGGCTCGCCGGCGGCTCTGCCAGACTCGCGCCATGGCCCCGACCTCGCCCGTCTCGCACGCCGACGTGCTGGCCGCGCGCGAACTGCTGCGCGGCGTCGCCCGCCAGACGCCGCTGGAGCACAGCCGCTCGCTGTCCGAGCGGGTCGGGGGGGCGGTGCACCTGAAGTGCGAGAACCTGCAGCGGGCCGGGTCGTTCAAGATCCGCGGTGCGTACACCCGGATGTCCAGACTGGACGACGCCGCCAAGCAACGCGGTGTGGTGGCCGCCAGCGCAGGCAACCACGCACAGGGCGTGGCGCTGGCTGCGCAGCTGCTGGGGATCGCCAGCACGGTGTTCATGCCGACCGGGGCGCCCATCCCCAAGCTGCTCGCGACCCGCGGCTACGGCGCTCGGGTCGAGCTGTTCGGCGACAGCGTCGATGCGGCGCTGGTCCAGGCGCGCCGCTTCGCCGAGCAGACCGGCGCGGTCCTGATCCACCCGTTCGACCATCCCGACATCGTGGCCGGGCAGGGAACGGTGGGCCTGGAGATCCTGGACCAGTGTCCCCAGGTGCGCACCATCGTGGTGTCCACCGGCGGGGGAGGCCTGCTGGGCGGCATCGCCGCAGCGGTCAAGGCCACCCATCCCCACGTGCGGGTCGTCGGCGTCCAGGCGGCCCAGGCGGCCGCCTACCCGGGCTCGCTGGCTGCCGGCCACCCGGTCGCGCTGACGTCGATGAGCACGATGGCCGACGGTATCGCCGTCGGCCGCCCCGGCGCGGTCCCCTACGCGCTGGTCCGGGCGCTGGTGGACGACGTCACGACCGTCGACGAGGACACCTTGGCCCGTGCGCTGCTGTTCCTGCTCGAGCGCGCCAAGCTGGTCGTCGAGCCGGCGGGGGCGGCTGGGGTGGCGGCGCTGCTGGAAAGCCCGCAGGCGTTTCCCGCGCCGGTCGTGGTCGTGCTGTCCGGCGGCAACATCGACCCGCTGCTCATGTTGCGGGTATTGCGCCACGGGATGGCGGCGGCCGGGCGGTACCTGCAGTTTCGTCTGCTCATGCCCGACCGGCCCGGGTCGCTCGCGGCGGTACTGGCGGTCCTGGCGCGGGCCGACGCCAACGTCCTGGAGGTCGAGCACGTGCGCACCGGGGTAGAGCTGCACCTGGACGAGGTCGAGATCGGGCTGCAGCTGGAGACCAAGGGCCCCGAGCACTGCGACAGCGTCCTAGCCGCTCTGCGCGCCGCTGGCTACCCCCTGCGTTTCCACTGACGCCCTGGGCCGTCGTGTGCCAGGCTCGGATCGTGACCGACGCGGTGATTGCGCAAGGGTTGGTCAAGCGGTACGGCGACGTGGTGGCCCTTGCCGGGCTGGACCTGCGGGTGCCGCAGGGAACCGTCCTTGGCGTGCTGGGCCCCAACGGGGCCGGTAAGACGACGGCCGTGCGGATCCTGACCACCTTGCTCAGGCCGGACTCCGGGTCCGCGCAGGTGGCGGGCGTCGACGTGCTCGCCGACCCGGCGAAGGTGCGCGCCCGGATCGGCCTGTCGGGGCAGTACGCCGCGGTCGACGAGCACCTCACCGGCTTTGAGAACCTCGACATGGTGGGCCGGCTCTACCACCTGGGTGCCAAGCGCTCGCGCACGCGGGCCCGCGACCTGCTTGGCCGCTTCGACCTGGACGGGGCCGCGAACCGACCGGTCAAGACGTACTCCGGGGGGATGCGTCGGCGTCTGGACCTGGCCGGCGCCCTGGTTGCCGACCCCGCGGTGCTCTTCCTCGACGAACCGACCACCGGGCTGGACCCGCGCAGCCGCAGCGACATGTGGCAGATCATCACCGACCTCGTGGCCGGTGGCACCTCGGTCCTGCTCACGACCCAGTACATGGAGGAGGCCGACCGGCTGGCGGACTCCATCGTGGTGATCGACCACGGCAGGGTCATCGCGCAGGGCAGCGCCGACCAGCTCAAGGAGCTGATCGGCGGCGAGCGAATCGAGGTCGTCGTGAAGAACGCGGCGCACCTGCAGCAGGCGCGGCACCTGCTCGTCGGGCTGGCCGGCGCCGAGCCGACTGTCGACGAGCACACGCGCCGGCTCAGCCTGCCGGTTCGGGACGGCAGCGCCAGCCTGGTCGAGGCACTGCGCCGCCTGGACGCCGTACCCATCGCTGTCAGTGACATCTCGTTGCGGCGCCCCACTCTGGACGACGTGTTCCTGGCCCTGACCGGACACAACACCGACCCGGCCGGCGAGCCGGGTCTGGCGCCGGCCGTCCGATGAACGTGCTGTGGGCGCTTCATGACGGCCTGGTCGTCGCGCGGCGCAACCTGATCAAGGTCAAACGCGTGCCGGACCTGCTGGTGTTCACGACCCTGCAGCCGGTGATGTTCGTCGTGCTGTTCGCGTACGTGTTCGGTGGGGCGATCGCCGTCAAGGGCAGCAACTACCGCGAGTTCCTCATCGCGGGGATCTTCGCCCAGACGGTCCTGTTCGGCACGACGATCACTGGGGCCGGGCTGGCCGACGACATCCAAAAGGGGATCATCGACCGCTTCCGCTCGCTGCCGATGGCCCGCTCGGCGGTGCTCATCGGGCGCACCCTGAGCGATGTCGCCAACAACCTGATCGTCATCGTGGTCATGTCGTTGACCGGGCTGGCCGTCGGCTGGCGGATCCGCACCGGTGTGCTCGACGGCCTCGCCGGCTTCGCGCTCCTGCTGGTGTTCGCGTACGCTTTCTCTTGGGTGATGGCCTACGTCGGGTTGCTGGCTCCCAGCCCCGAGGTCGTGAACAACGCGGCGTTCGTGGTGCTGTTCCCCCTGACCTTCGTCGCGAACACCTTCGTCCCGCTGGAGGCCTTGCCCGGCCCGTTACAGGCGGTCGCCCGCTGGAACCCCGTCTCGGCGGTGACCGAGGCCGCCCGCCAGCTGTTCGGCAACCTGGCCCCGGGCGCGCCGGCGCCCAGAGGGTGGGCGTTGCAGCACCCGGTCGTCTACACGCTGCTGTGGGCGCTGGGCCTGCTGGTGCTCTTCGTGCCGTTGGCGACCCGTCAGTACGGTCGGGCCGTCAGCCGCTGACGCCGCGCTCAGCCGGTGTAGGGCTTGGCTTCGATGACCGTGACGGTGACCTGGGTGCCGCTGGGCGCGGTGTACGACGTGG
>DAIETC010000097.1 GCA_027345905.1 Kineosporiaceae bacterium
GTCGGTCTCGCCCGCCTCGTCGGCCGCGCTGGCGGCCGGGTTGGTGGCGATGCGCTCGGCGCCGCCCGGCTCGATCTGCCCGACGAGCAGCCCCTGGTGCTCGAGCAACCGGCTCTGCGCCGCGTACAGCTCCAGCTTCGAACGGCTGTCGGCGATGTCCAGGTTGCGCATGGTGAGCTGTCCGATCCGGTCCGCCGGCCCGAAGGCGGCGTTCGCGGTGCGCTCCATCGACAGCTTGTCGGGGTGGTAGGAGAACGCCGGGCCCTGCGTGCGCAGGATCGTGTAGTCCTCGCCGCGGCGCAGTCGCAGCCAGACCTCCCCGGTCACCAGGGCCGCCACCCAGCGCTGGACCGAGTCGCGCAGCATCAGCGCCTGGGGGTCGAACCAGCGGCCCTCGTACAGCAACCGGCCCAGGCGACGCCCCTGCGCGTGGTAGGTGGCGATGGTGTCCTCGTTGTGGACCGCGTTCACCAACCGCTCGTACGCCAGCCACAGCAGTGCCATGCCCGGCGCCTCGTACACACCGCGCGACTTGGCCTCGATGATCCGGTTCTCGATCTGGTCGGACATGCCCAGGCCGTGCCGGCCGCCGATCGTGTTGGCCGCGTGCACCAGCGCCACCGGGTCCTCGAACCGCGTCCCGTTGATGGCGACCGGCCGACCGGCCTCGAAAGCGATGCTGACGTCCTCGGGTTCGATCGGCACCGAGGGGTCCCAGAACCGCAACCCCATGATCGGCTCGACCGACTCCAGGGACACGTCGAGGTGCTCCAGGGTCTTCGCCTCGTGCGTCGCGCCCCAGATGTTGGCGTCGGTGGAGTAGGCCTTCTCCTGGCTGTCGCGGTAGGGCAGCCCGCGCTCGCTCAGCCACTGGCTCATCTCCGCGCGGCCGCCGAGCTCCTCGACGAACGCCGCGTCCAGCCACGGCTTGTAGATCCGCAGCGAGGGGTTGGCCAGCAAGCCGTAACGGTAGAACCGCTCGATGTCGTTGCCCTTGAACGTCGAGCCGTCGCCCCAGATGTCCACACCGTCCGCGTGCATGGCACGGACCAGCATCGTCCCGGTGACCGCACGTCCGAGCGGGGTGGTGTTGAAGTACACCCGGCCGCCCGAGCGGATGTGGAAGGCCCCGCACGCCAGCGCGGCCAGCCCCTCCTCGACCAGCGTGGCACGACAGTCGACGGCGCGGGCCAGCTCGGCGCCGTACTGCAATGCCCGCGCCGGCACCCGCGTGATGTCCCGCTCGTCGTACTGTCCGATGTCGGCGGTGTACGCGCACGGCACGGCGCCGTTCGCCCGCATCCAGGCCACGGCCACCGAGGTGTCCAGGCCCCCGGAGAAGGCGATGCCGACGCGTTCGCCCGCGGGAAGGGAGGTCAGGACCTTGCTCAACGTGAGTTCCTTCGGTTGATCTCGGACTCGGTGGTGGGGACTCCCTCGGCGACGGCGAGCAGCCGGGCGGCGAGAGCCGCGCCACCGCTCGGTTCCCGCGAAACCAGCAGCACGGTGTCGTCACCGGCGATCGTTCCGAGCAGGTCGCCGAGGTCAGAGTGGTCGAGCGCAGACGCCAGATAGTGGGCCGCGCCGGGCGGCGTGCGCAGAACCACCAGGTTGGCCGACGCTTGGGCCGAAACGAGCACCTCGGCGGCCACCTTGGCGAGCCGGACGTCGGCCAGCCCGTCAGCCGGACGAGCCGTGCGGTCGCCGCCCTCGCCCGGGACGGCGTAGACCAGGCCGCCGTCTTCGGAACGCACCCGCACCGCGCCCATCTGCACCAGGTCACGCGACAGCGTGGCCTGGGTGACCTCGATGCCGTCGTCGCCGAGCAGCTGCGCCAGCTGGGCCTGCGAGCGCACCGTCCGGCGTTCGAGCAGCTCGCTGATCCGCTGCTGACGGCCGGCCTTGGTCTGCGCGATCATCGGCTGCGCTCCAGCAGCCAGCACAGCAGCGCCTTCTACGCATGCAGGCGGTTCTCCGCCTCGTCGAAGACCACCGACCGCGGGCCGTCGATCACCGAAGCAGCGATCTCCAGGCCCCGGTAGGCGGGCAGGCAGTGCAGCACGATGGCGTCGGGGTCGGCGCGCGTCATGGCCAGGTCGTCGATGGCGTACGGCGCGAACGGGCTGGCCGTTCCGGCGCGCTCGGCCTTCTCCAGCTCGTGCCCCATGGACACCCAGGTGTCCGTCGCAAGGACGTGCGCGCCATCCGCGGCAACCTTGGGGTCGTCGGTCACCAACACCGAACCGCCTGTGCCAGAGGCGATCTGCCGTGCTCGTTCGACGACATACGGGTCGGGCGGGTGGGTCAACGGTGTCCCGACCCGCACGTGCAGCCCGGCGCCGGCGCCCCCGAGCAGGTAGCTGTGCGCCATGTTGTTCGCCCCGTCGCCGAGGTAAGCCAGGGTGAGACCGGTCAGGGTGCCGGTGTGCTCGCGGACGGTCTGCAGGTCGGCGAGGATCTGGCACGGGTGGAACTGGTCGGTGAGGGCGTTGATGACCGGAACGCTGCTGGCGGCTGCCATCTTCTCGACACGCTCCTGGCCGAAGGTGCGCCACACGATGGCGGCGACCTGCCGGTCGAGCACCCGGGCGGTGTCGGCGATGGGTTCGCCGCGGCCGAGCTGGCTGCCCACCGAGTCGATGACGAGCGGGTAGCCGCCCAGCTCGGCGACGCCGATGCTGAACGAAACCCGGGTGCGGGTGGCCGGCTTGTCGAACAGCAGGGCGACGGCGAGCGGGCCGGCGAGCGGACGGCGGGCGAAGCGGTCGGCCTTGATCTCGTCGGCCAGGTCGAGCACCTCGAGCAGCTCGCTCGGGCTCAGGTCGTCGTCGCGTAGGAAGTGGCGTGGCATCAGGCCTCCCGGTCGGCTCTCGCGGTGACTTGCGCTGTGCCGGCTTCGGCAAGCAGGACGGGCAAGGCCGCGACGAAGGAGTCCGCCTGCTCCGGCGTGAGGACCAGCGGCGGTGCCAGCCGGACGACGTCCGGTGTGACCGCGTTGAGGATGAAGCCGGCGCGCAACGCGGCCGCCGTCAGGGCGGATGCCAATGGTGGCGTCAACCGTATCCCGAGCAGCAGCCCTTCGCCGCTGACCTCGCTCACCAGTGGGCTGCGCAGAGCCAGGACGCCGTCCCGCAGTCGGGCGCCGACCCGCCTGGTGTTGGCTAGCAGGTCGTCGCGCTCGATCACGTGCAACGTCGCCAACGCGGCGGCCGAGGCGACCGGGTTGCCACCGAACGTCGTCCCGTGCTGGCCCGCACCCAGCAAGGTCGCGACGTCGGCGCCGAACGCGACGACCGCCCCGATCGGGATACCGCCGCCCAGGCCCTTGGCGAGCGTCACGACGTCCGGGACGACGCCGTGGCGGGTGTGGGCGAACCACGCCCCGGTGCGCCCGATGCCGGTCTGCACCTCGTCGACGACCAGCAGCGCGCCGTGCGCCGAGGTGATCTCACGGGCCGCGGCAAGGTAGCCCTGCGGCAACGACCGCACTCCGCCCTCCCCCTGGACCACCTCGAGCACCAGGGCGGCGACCGTGCCGTCGACGGCGGCGCGCAGGGCGTCGACGTCCCCGAACGGCAGGTGCTCGACCCCGCCGGGCAAGGGCTCGAACGGCTCGCGGTACGCCGGTTTGTGCGTCAGTGCCAGCGCACCCAGCGTGCGCCCGTGGAAGGCGCCCTCCAGCGCGAGGATGCGCGGGCGGCCGGTCCGCCGGGCGATCTTGAAAGCGCCCTCGTTGGCCTCGGCACCGGAGTTGGCGAAGAACACCCGCGAGCCCTCGGGGGCCGCCAGCAGGTCGAGCAGCCGCTCGGCCAGCGCGACCTGCGGGCCGGTGGCGAAGAAGTTCGACACGTGCCCGAGGGTGGCCAGCTGCGCGCTCACGGCGCCGGTCAGGGTCGGGTGCGCGTGCCCGAGAACGTTGGTGGCGATGCCGGCCAGCAGGTCGAGGTAGCGGCCACCATCGGCGTCCCAGACGTAGGCACCTTCACCGCGTACCAAAACCCGTTGCGGCACACCGTAGGTAGCCATGATCGAGTCGCCGTAGCGATCGAGCCAGGCCCGCCCGGCCCGTTGTTCGACACCGGAGGTGACCAACGGGAGCACCTCGCTCACGGGACCACCATCGTCCCGGTGCCCTCGCTGGTCAGCATCTCCAGCAAAAGCGCATGCTCCAGGCGGCCGTCGACCACGGTGGCCCGGCCCACACCGCCTCGCACGGCGCGAAGGCAGGCCGCCATCTTGGGGGCCATCCCGGTGGCGATCTGGGGCAGCACCTCGGCCAGCTCCTTCGCGCCGATCTGCTCGACCAGGGACGAACGGTCCGGCCAGTCGCTGTACAGGCCCTCCACGTCGGTGAGCACGACCAGCTTGACTGCTCCCAGCGCCACCGCGAGCGCCGCCGCGGCGGTGTCGGCGTTCACGTTCAGGACCTGCCCGCTCGCGTCGGGAGCCACGGTCGAGACAACGGGGATGCGCCCGGCGGCCAGCAGGTCGGTGACCGCACCCGCGTTGACCGAGACCACGTCACCGACCAGCCCGACATCGACCGGCTCGCCGTCGACGACCGGTTGGGTCCGCTCGGCGACGAACAGGCCGCCGTCCTCGCCGCTCATCCCGACTGCGTGCGGGCCGTGCTCGTTCACCAGCCCCACCAGCTCGCGCCCGACCTGCCCGACGAGCACCATGCGCACGACGTCGACCGCCTCCGGCGTGGTCACCCGCAGGCCGGCCCGGAACTCGGTGTCGATACCGAGCCGGGCCAGCATCGCAGAGACCTGCGGCCCTCCACCGTGCACGACGACCGGGCGGATCCCGACGTGCAGCAGGAAGACGATGTCCTGCGCGAAGGCCCGTTTCAGGCTCTCGTCGACCATCGCGTTGCCGCCGTACTTGATGACGACCACCCGGCCGTAGAACTCCTTGAGCCAAGGCAGCGCATCGACCAGGACGGCCGCCCGCGTGGCGTCCCAGTCCGGGTCGGCGGCGCGCATCACCCGCGTGGTACCCCAGCGCGCGCTCACGTGGAGTACGCGGAGTTCTCGTGGAGGTACGCGTGGGTCAGGTCGTTGGTCCACACGGTGGCGCTCGCGGTGCCGCTGTTGAGGTCGATGATGACGCTGACCTCTCGCGCGGCCAGGTCGACCAGCTCGCGCGGCTGCCCCGCGCGGCCCCTCTGGCACACCCAGACACCGTTCACTGCCACGTCGAGCTCGGCGGGCTCGAAGGTTGCGGACGTCGTGCCGACCGCGGCCAGGATGCGGCCCCAGTTCGGGTCCCGGCCGAAGACCGCAGCCTTGAACAGGTTGCTTCGCGCCACGGCTCGCCCGACCTCGACCGCGTCGTCCTCGCTCGCGGCGTTGCGCACCTCGATCGCGATGTCGTGCTCGGCCCCCTCCGCGTCGCGCATCAGCTGTTGCGCCAGGTCGTGGCAGACCGCGTGCACAGCGGCGGCCAGCTGTCCGTCGTCCGGCCGGACGCCGGAGGCGCCGCTCGCCATCAGCAGCACGGTGTCGTTGGTGGACTGGCACCCGTCGGAGTCCAGGCGCTCGAAGGTGACCCGGGTGGCCGCTCGGAGCGCGGCATCGAGCTGCTCCGCGTCCGCGTCGGCGTCGGTGGTGATGACGACCAGCATCGTGGCCAGCGCCGGCGCCAGCATGCCCGCCCCCTTGGCCATGCCGCCGACCACCCACCCGTCGCCGGCGGCCACGGACTGCTTGGTGACGGTGTCGGTGGTCATGATCGCGGTCGCTGCGTCCTTGCCCCCCTCGGTTGACAGTGCGGCTGCGGCTGCCCGCACCCCGCTGCTCAGCTCAGGGTCGAGCGGCTGGCCGATCAGGCCGGTGGAGCACACGACGACATCGCCGGCGTCCGCGCCCGTCAGCTCGGCGACCTGCTCGGCGGTCGCGTGCGTCGTCGCGAAACCCTCCGGGCCGGTGAAACAGTTGGCGCCGCCGGAGTTGAGGACCACCGCCCGGGCGCTGCCGTCGGCGGTGACCCGCTCGCTCCACAGCACCGGGTTCGCCTTGCACCGGTTGGTGGTGTAGACGGCGGCAGCGGCGTGGGACGGCCCGTCGTTCACGACCAGTGCGACGTCCAGGTCACCGCTGGCCTTCAACCCTGCGGCGACGCCGGATGCGCGGAACCCTTGTGCCGCAGTCACGCTCATTGCTGCGCCCTCATGGTGCGGTCCCGATCGTGGGCAGGCCCAGGTCCTCGGCCAGACCCAGGGCGAGGTTGGCGCACTGGATCGCCGCGCCGCCAGTGCCTTTGGTGAGGTTGTCCATCGCGGCGACTGCGACCACCCGGCCCACCCGCTCGTCGAGCGTCACCTGGATGTGCACCGTGTTGGCTCCCAGGGTGTCCGCCGTGCGCGGCCACCGTCCCGGTGACAACACCTCGACGAACGGCTCCTGCGCGTACGCCTGCGTCCAGGCGCGGCGCAGCTGCTCGGCGCTCACGCCGCGGGCGGCGCGAGCGGTACAGGTGGCAAGGATCCCGCGCGGCATCGGGGCGAGCGTGGGCGTGAACGAGACACTGACCGGGCAACCCGCTGCCGCAGTAAGGTTCTGCTCGATCTCGGGAGTATGCCGGTGACTGCCCCCGACGCCATAAGGCGACATCGAGCCCATGACCTCGGCCCCGGACAGGTGCGGTTTAGCACCCTTGCCGGCTCCCGAGGTCCCGGAGGCGGCGACGACGACCACGTCGTCCAGCTCGAGCAACCCGGCCGCGAAACCCGGGGCCAGAGCCAGGCTGACCGCGGTCGGGTAGCAGCCAGGGACGGCGATCCTGCGCTCGGCGGTGAGCGCGCCGCGCTGACGTCCGCCGCCGGCCAAGGGCAGCTCGGGCAGCCCGTAAGGCCAGGTGCCGGCGTGGTCGGTACCGTAGAACTCCTTCCAGGCCGACGCATCGCGCAACCGGAAGTCGGCGCCGCAGTCGATGACCACCGCGTCGGGTGGCAGCTGCGACACCAGGGTGGCCGACGCGCCGTGCGGCAACGCCAGGACGATGACGTCGTGCCCGCCGAGCACCTCGGCGCTCGTCGGCTCCAACCTGCGCTGGGCCAACGGGCGCAGGTGCGGGTGGTGGTCGCCGAGCAGGCTGCCCGCACTTTCACCGGCGGTGACGGCCCCGACCCTCAGCTGGGGGTGCCCCAGCGCCAGGCGCAGCACCTCACCGCCGGCGTACCCGCTCGCGCCGGCCACCGCCAGGCTCAGCCGACGCTCCATGCTGCATGACTATACAGACCGACGCGACATATACAAACAGGTTGGCGAGGGGCTCGCGGCGCGGCGCCCAGATCGCGTGGCGCCGCCCAGATCGCATGTCGGCGCCGCCCGGATCATCGGCGCCCGGATCGCATGTCGGCGCCCGGATCATCGGCGCCCGGATCGCATGTCGGCGCCCGGATCGCATGTCGGCGCCCGGATCGCATGTCGCCTCCGGGAGAGGGACGGCGACGGCCAGCCTTCGAGGCGCCGAAGGCACTGCTGCGCCCCAGGCTGGGTCCTCCTGCTGCCAAGGGCACGGCCACTGGGTGCCCCCGTGGCCGCCTCAAGGCCGCAGGGTGCCCCAGTGGCCACCCGCCCGGCCGCAGGGTGCCCCAGTGGCCACCCGCCCGGCCGCAGGGTGCCCCAGTGGCCGCCTCAAGGCCGCAGGGTGCCCCAGTGGCCACGCGGCTAGGACGCGCGCAGGACGGCGCCGACGTCCGCTGCGGCACGCGCCACGGCGGCGCCGCGGATCGCCTCGGCCTCCTCGCCGGTGAGCGTGCGGTCGGGCGCGCGCAGCACCAAGCGGTAGGCCAGCGAGCGCCGTCCGGAGCCGACCTGGTCACCGCGATAGTCGTCGAACAGGCGCAGCTGCTCCAGCAGCGGTCCGGCGCCGGCGCGCAGTGCCGCCTCGACCCGCGCCGCTGGCACGTCGACGGGTACGACGAGCGCCACGTCGCGCAGCGCCACGGGCTGGGTCGACACCGGTGCGGCGTAGATGACCTCGGGTACCGCGGCCACGAGCACGTCCAGGTCGAGCTCGGCGGCGCAGGTGCGCTCGGGCAGCTCGAGCGCGGCGAGCACCCGCGGGTGCAGCTCGCCGGCATGACCGGCCAGCGTGCCGTCGGGTAGCGACAGTCGTGCGCAGCGGCCCGGATGCCACGGCGCGTAGTCGTCGGCCTCGACGTTCAGCCGAACACCCAGCGCAAGGGCCACCGCTTGGGCCGCGGCAACCGCATCGGTCCAGTCGACCACACGCCCCGGCCCCCACCAGCCCCTGGCCTCGCGCTGACCGGTGAGCAGGACCGCTGCCCGCCGAGGTTGCGGCGGGACGCTGGCCTCGATAGCCGCTAGCTCCTCGTCGCTGGGCCGTCGGGCGCCCGGCAGGTGCGGGGCTGCCGCGAGGTCGCCGAGCGGGCGGTAGACCCGGCCGATCTCGAAGATCGCCAGGTCACGTGCCCCCCGGGACAGGTTGCGCCGGGCCACGTCCACCAGGGTGGACAAAACGTTGGTGCGCAGCAGCGGCTGCTCGTCCGAGAGCGGGTTGACCAGCCGCAGCGCGACCCGGCGCGGGTCGGCGTCCGGCAGGCTCAGCTCGTCGTGCCGGGAGGGCGCCACGAACGGGTAGCTGAGCACCTCGACCAGACCGTGCTCGGCCAGAGCCCGCGCCGCCGAGCGCCGCAGTCGCTGGCTGCGCGTCAGGCCGCGCCCGGACGGCGCCACCGGCAATACCGAGCCGATGGCGTCGTAACCGACGACCCGGGCGACCTCCTCCACCAGGTCGGCGCCCTCGACAAGGTCCGGACGCCAGCTGGGCGCGCGCACGACCAGCTCGCTGCCCTCGTGCCGGACCTCGCAGCCCACCGCCCGCAGCGCACCGTCGACCTGCGTGGGCGAGTAGGCCAGCCCCACCAGCCGCTCGGGCAGGTCCTGCGGCATCCGGATCGGCTGGGTGGCGACTCGTTCGTCGACGTCGGTGACTCCCTCGCCGGGGGTGCCGCCGCCGTGCTCGGCGAGCAGCCGGACGGCGAGCTCGGCGGCGCGGTCGGCGAGGTCGGTGTCCACGCCGCGCTCGTAGCGCCGGCTCGCCTCGGTCGACAGCTTGTGCCTGCGCGCCGACCGCGCGACCGTCACCGGGTCGAAGTGCGCGGACTCGATGAGCACGTCCGTGGTGGCCGGGCCAACCTCGCTGCTGGCGCCACCCATCACGCCGGCGATGGCGAGCACCCGGCTCGTGCCCTCGGGCGTCTCGTCGGTGATCAGCAGGTCCTGCGCGTCGAGGGTGCGCTCGACGCCGTCCAGGGTGGTGAGCCGCTCACCGGCCAGTGCCCTGCGTACGACGATTGGCCCGCCCAGGCGCGCCAGGTCGAATGCGTGCAGCGGTTGGCCAGTGGCCAGCATGACGTAGTTCGTGACGTCGACGGCCAACGAGATCGGCCGCATCCCGCACTGCAGCAACAGATGCTGCATCCAGTACGGCGAGGGTGCGCTCGCGTCGATCCCGCGGACGGTGCGGGCGACGTAGCGGGTGCAACCCTTCCTGTCGCGCAGCCCCGCGTCGTCCGCCAGCCGCACGGGGTGCCCGAGCGTGTCCGGCGGTGGCGGCACGAGCTGTGCTCCGACCGGGTCGTGGAACTCGCCCGAGGTGCTGAGGGCGTACTCGCGGGCGATCCCGCGAAGGCTCAGGCAGTACCCCCGGTCGGGGGTCACGTTGACCTCGACGGTGGAATCGTCCAGCCCCAGCAGCCCGATCGCGTCGGTGCCGGGCTCGGCGCGCAGTCCCAGCCGGGCGAGCACGATGATCCCGTCGTGGTCGTCTCCCAGACCCAGCTCGCGCGCCGAGCAGATCATCCCGTCGCTGAGGTGCCCGTACGTGCGCCGCGCTGCGATCTCGAAGCCGCCGGGCAGCACCGCCCCGGGCAGCGCGACGACCACCTGGTCGCCCGCGGCGAAATTGTGCGCGCCACAGACGATTCCGCGCACCTCGTCGCTGTCGGTACGGACCTGGCACCAGTTGATCGTCTTGCCGTTGGTCTGCGCCTGCGCCTGCGCGTCGAGCACCTCGCCCACGACCACCGGACCGCTCAGATCGCCACGGTGGATCGCCTCCTCTTCCAGCCCGACACGAACCAGCGCGGCCGCGACCTGCTCGGGGCTGACGTCGGCAGCCAGGTCGGTGTGCCGACGCAGCCAGCTCAGCGGGGCACGCATCAGGCCTCCATGCCGTAGTGAGCGCTGAACCGGACGTCGCCCTCGACCATGTCGTGCATGTCGGTGACTCCCCCGCGCATCATCAGGGTGCGTTCGATGCCCATCCCGAACGCGAAGCCGCTGTAGCGCAAGGGGTCTAGGCCGCACGAGCGCAGCACGTTGGGAGCGACCATGCCGCACCCGCCCCACTCGATCCAGCCAGTACCACCACAGGTGCGGCATGCGGTGTCGGCGCCCCGGCAGACGACGCACTGCAGGTCCATCTCGGCGCTCGGCTCGGTGAACGGGAAGAACGAGGGACGCAGCCGTAAGGGCAGGTCGGGCCCGAACATCGCTCGCGCGAAGTGCTCAAGCGTGCCCCGCAGGTGCGCCATCGTCAGCCCCTCGTCGACGGCAAGCCCTTCCACCTGGTGGAACACCGGGGTGTGCGTGGCGTCCAGCTCGTCGGTGCGGAACGTCTTGCCCGGGCAGATCACGTACGTCGGCGCGCCGCGCTCCAGCAACGAGCGAACCTGCACCGGCGAGGTGTGCGTGCGCAACACCAGCCGAGCCTGCGGCGGGTAGAGGAAGAAGGTGTCCTGCATCTGGCGAGCCGGGTGGTCGACGTCGAAGTTCAAGGCGTCGAAGTTGAACCACTCGGCCTCGACCTCAGGGCCTTCCGCAACCTCCCACCCCATGGCGACGAACAGGTCGGCAATGCGCTCGGTCAGTGTCTCCAGCGGGTGCCGGGCGCCGCGCGGCAGGCGGTCGACGGGCAGCGTGACGTCCACGGCCTCCTCGATCAGCACCCGGGCGTCACGCTCGGCCTCCAGCTCGGCCTCCCGCGCGGACATCGCCGCGGTCAGTCGGCCCCGCACCTGGCCCACCAGGCGG
>DAIETC010000101.1 GCA_027345905.1 Kineosporiaceae bacterium
CGGACGTCCCCGACCTGGCGCGCCGGCAAGGTCTCGTACATCCGAGCCAGCACCACCAGCCCGGACAGCGCGGTCAGGGCGGCGACGGCCCAGACGGCCGCCCGGACGCCGTACGCGTCGGCGACCAGGCCGGAGACCACCGCCCCCACGGCGAAGCCCCCGTCGCGCCACAAGCGGTAGACCCCGACCGAGCGGGCCCGCCAGGCCGGGTGCGCGACGTCCCCGATGACGGCAAGCAACGTCGGGTACACCATGGCTGTGCCGGCGCCCAGAGCGACCGCGGCGACGGCCCAGACGCTGAAGCTGTGTGCCAGGGCGACGAGCGCGAGCGCCGCGGCCTGCAGCAGCATTCCCGCGACGATCAGCCGTTTGCGGCCCCAGCGGTCGGACAGTGCGCCGGTCGCCAGCTGGCCCACGCCCCACACTGCTGGGTAGAGGGCGGCCAGGATCCCGATCCGGGCCACGGACAGGCCCCCCGCGGCAAACAGCACCGGAAACAAGCCCCAGGCCAGCCCGTCGTTCAGGTTGTTGACCAGGCCGGCCTGGCTGGCCGAGGACAGCGCCCGGTTGCGAAAGCTGGTCTGCGCGAACACCGCCCCACTGGTCAACCCAGCGTGCAAGGCGGTGGCATCGGCGTCCGCCGGGGTGTGCCGGCTGGCTTCGAGCCGGGCGAACGGACGGGTCTCGCGCACCACCGTGGCACTGAGCCCCAGACCCAGCGCCGCGAACGCCACGCCGAGGTAGAAGGGCGCCGGCCGCAGTCCGTAGCGCGCGGCGATCATGCCGGTCGCCAGTGCGGTCACCGCCACCGCCACATACCCCGCCGCCTCGTTCAGTCCCATGGCCAGGCCGCGGCGCGCCGGCCCCACCAGGTCGATCTTCATGATCACCGTGGTCGACCAGGTCAGGCCCTGGTTGACGCCGAGCAGCACGTTGGCGGCGACGATCCACCACCAGGACGGTGCCCAGATCAGCAGCAGCGGGATCGGCAAGCCGACCAGCCACCCGGCGACCAGTACCGGCTTGCGGCCGAACCGGTCCGAGAGCGTGCCCGCGAAGAAGTTGGTGGCCGCCTTCACCGCCCCGAACGCGGCGATGTAGACCAGGCCGACGCTGTAGTCCGGCACGTGGAACACCCGGGTCGCCAGCAGCGGCACCACCGTGCGCTCCTGGCCGAGCATGCCGCCGACCAGCGCGTTGACCGCCACCAGCAACCCGAACTGGGCCGCGTTCTGCCGCAGGCCCAGCGCGATGGGTCGATGCCGTCGATGGTCGGCCGATCGGGTCGCGGTGCGCGTGCCATCGTTGGACATGGCCGAAAGACTACTACACTAATCCAAGGATGATTGGAGGATGACCGGATGGGTGACCGCCGGCTCAAGACCGAGCTGTTCGAACAGTTCGCCACCGTGACCAAGGCACTGGCGAACGCCAAACGTCTGGAGCTCATCGACCTGCTGGCCCAGGGTGAGCGCACGGTCGAGCAGCTGGCCGAGGCCGCTGACCTCGGCATCACCAGCGCGTCGGGCCACCTCCAGGTGCTCAAGGGCGCCCGGCTCGTGAGCACCCGGCGCGCCGGCACTCGGATCTTCTACAGCCTGGACGGCGAGGACGTCGCGGCGCTGTACGCCAGCGTGCAGCAGGTCGCTCGCGCCCATCTGAGCGCGACCCAGGCCGCCCGCTCGGCGTACCTCGGAACCGGCGATGGCACGGGGCATAGCGACGCTAGCCCGGCGGACGCCGCCAGTGAGGAGGTGGCCCGCGAAGAGCTGTTGGCGCGGGCCCGCGCCGGCGAGGTCGTGGTGCTGGACGTGCGCCCCCACGTGGAGTTCGGCGCCGGGCACATTCCTGGCGCGGTCTCGATCCCGCTGGAAGAGCTCAGCGAGCGCCTGGACGAGCTGCCCGACGACGCCGAGATCGTGGCGTACTGCCGGGGCGCCTACTGCGTCCTGGCCTACGACGCCGTGCGGCTACTGCACGCCAGGGGCCGGCGGGCCAGCCGGCTGGTCGACGGCATGCTGGAGTGGCGCCTGCAGGGCCTGCCCGTCCGCTCCGGGGCCGCCTGAGCTCGCGGCGATCGGGGCGTCGCTGCGATGCGCCGCGGACGACCCGAGCTGCAGGGCGCTCATGACGAGCGAGAAGTGGCTGAACGCCTGCGGGGTGTTGCCGAGCTGGCGCTGGCCCGCGGGGTCCCACTCCTCGCTGAGCAGGCCGACGTCGTTGCGCAACAGCAGCAGCCGCTCGAACAGCTCGCCAGCGCCGGCCCGGTCACCCGCCGCGTGCAAGGCGTCCACCAGCCAGAAGGAGCAGGCCAGGAACACCCCCTCCGCGCCGGGCAGCCCGTCGTCGCTGGCGTCGGTCCGGTAGCGCAGCACGAACCCGTCCTGGGTGAGCTCACGCTGCACGGCGCGGACCGTCCCCACGACCCGTGGGTCCTCAGGTGGCAGGAAACCGACCCGCCCGATCAGCAGCAGGCTGGCGTCCAGGCCGGTGCCGCCGTACGACTGCACGAAGGTGTTGCGCTGCGCGTCGTAGGCGTGCGACAGGACGTCGGCGTGGATCGTGTCGCGCAGCGCAGCCCACCGCGCTCGCGGCCCGGGCAAGCCGAAGTCGGTGACCGCGCTGACCATCCGGTCGGCGGCCACCCACGCCATGACCTTGGAGTGGGTGAAGTGCCGGCGCGGTCCGCGCATCTCCCACAAGCCGTTGTCGGGCTGGTCCCAGGCGCCCTCCAGGTGCTCCATCAGCGCCACCTGCACGTCCCAGCTGTCGTCGGGGCCGTGCATCAGCGCCTTGCGGGTCAGGGCCAGCCCGTCGAGAACCTCGCCCCACACGTCCAGCTGCAGCTGCCCGGCCGCCGCGTTCCCGATCCGCACCGGCTTGGACCCCTCGTAGCCGGCCAACCAGTCCAGCTCGAGCTCGGGCAGCCGGCGAGAACCATGCAGGCCGTACATGATCTGCAGGTCGGCGGGGTTACCCGCGATCGCGCGCAGCAGCCACTCCCGCCAGGCGGCGGCCTCCTTGGTGTAGCCCGCCGCCAGCAGCGACTGCAGGGTGAGCGTGGCATCGCGCAGCCAGCAGTAGCGGTAGTCCCAGTTGCGCGGACCGCCGATCTGCTCCGGCAGCGAGGTCGTGGCGGCGGCCACGATCCCCCCCGTCGGGGCGAACGTCAGCCCCTTCAGCGTGACCAGCGAGCGCTGCACCGGTTCGCGGTAGCGCCCGCGGACGCGGCTTTGACCCGACCAGTCGCCCCAGAACGCCTCGGTCTGCTCCAACGCCGTCTGCGGGTCGACCGGCTTGGGCCGGCGACGGTGGCTGGGCGCCCAGGTCAGCACGAATGCGACCCGCTCACCGGCGCGCACGGTGAACTCGCTGAAGGTCGCCCGGTCGCGTCCGTCCAACGGGGCGTCAGTGACCAGGTACGCCGAGTCGGGGCCGGCGACCGCGACCAGCCCCCGCTCGTCGCGGCGGACCCAGGGGACGACGTGACCGTAGTCGAAGCGCAGTCGCAGCTCACCGACCATCGGGACGGCGCCGCTGCGGCCCTCGACGATCCGCACGACGTCGGCCGCCTCGCCGCGCGGGGGCATGAAGTCGATGACCCGCACGCTGCCGTCCGCCACGTCCCAGTCGGTCTCGAGGACCAGGCTCTCGCCGCGGTAGCGGCGCACGGTGCAGGACCCGCCAGCGGCCGGCGCGATCCGCCAGTGGCCTGCCTTCTCGGTGTCCAGCAGCGCCGCGAAGCAGGCGCCGGAGTCGAAGTGCGGCAGGCACAGCCAGTCGATCGACCCGTCCTTGCCGACCAGCGCGGCGGTGAGCAGGTCACCGATGAGGGCGTAGTCCTCGATCCGGCTCACTGGTCGGCGCCCGCGAGCGTCAGGACCACCTTGACGTCGTCCGGACGGCGGGCGAAGGCGTCCGTGAACTGCTCGATCGGCACCCGGCGGGTGATCAGCCGGGCCAGCCACGCGGGGTCGGCGGCGGCGAGGGCGGCCGCCGCCTGCTCGTAGTGGCGCCGGTTGGCGTTCACGCTGCCGAACACGACGTCGTTGTGCAGCACGGCATTGCGGTTGATCCCGCCGATGTCCAACGGCACGCTGGCTCCGGGAGTCGAGACGCCCGTGAGGCAGGTGATCGCGTCCTGCGCTCCGCAGGTGATCGTGTCGACGACGACGCTGGGCACGCCGGTGCACTCGACGAGCACGTCGGCCTGCACGCCGGACTCGGGCAGGCTCTCGGCGTGGTAGGTGGCCCCGAGGTCACGCACCAGGTCGGGTTTGGGGCCGTCGTGCACCTGGTCGAACACGTGCACCTGCAACCCGTGCTGGACGCCGAGCAGGGCCGCGAGCAGTCCGACCGGCCCGGCGCCGGTGACCACGGCAACCTGGGGCTGGAAGAACGCCCGGGCCCCGATCCGGTCGATCTGTTCCCAGGCCTTGGCGACGATGGTCGTCGGCTCCAGCAGTACCCCGAGCTGGCCCAGCGCGGGGTCGAGCTTGACCATGTCGCTCGCCTGGCCACGCCACAGTTCTCGGGCGAACCCGTCCAGTCCCATGATGCCGTGCTCGGTGTACTGGCCGTTGCGGCACATGTCCCACTCGCCCACCGCGCAGGCCGGGCAGGGCACCGGATCGGGACGGCGTACGAAGCCCACCACCAGGTCGCCCTCGACCAGCCCGCAGCCGTCCGGCGCCTGCCGGACCCGACCGAGGTTCTCGTGACCTAGCACCAGGTCCTGGTGCCCGGGCGGTGCCTGACCGTAGGCACCGGAGACGATCTCGGTGTCGGTGCCGCACAGCCCGACGGCCAGTCCTTGCACGAGGACGTCACCCTCGTCCGGCGCCGGCTCGGCCACCTCGACCATCCGCAAGGAGTCCTTGACCTGCGGGGTGACGGTCAGTGCACGCACGGCTGCTCCTCGTTCGGCTGGCGGCTGTTCTGGGCCGGCGGCTGTTCTGGGCCGGCGGCTGTTCTGGGCCGGTGGCTCGCCGTCCCCACGGTGTCAGGTGCTCCCGCGGGCGGCAAGATGGGGTCATGGCGTCGTCCGGTCGCGGTACCGGCGCGCCTGGGGCCCAGCCGGCGCAGGGCGGCCTGCACCTGGTGGAGTGGGCGTGCGAGCTGGCGGGCACCGCGATCTTGCTGCTCGGGGGGCTGTCCGCCGTCTGCCTCGACTTCGGAGCGCACACGCCGCTGGGCAGCATCGGTACCTCACCGCGGTTGCTCCTGACGGGCTTGCTGTTCGCCGGCACGGGCAGCCTCGTGGCGATCAGCCCGTTGGGACGGCGCAGCGGGGCCCACCTGAACCCCGCCGTCACGCTCGCCTTCTGGGCACAGGGCAAGGTGCACCCGCACGACGTGGCGGGTTACATCGTGGGCCAGGTCCTGG
>DAIETC010000102.1 GCA_027345905.1 Kineosporiaceae bacterium
CTCGGACGTCCTTCATCCGCCGGTAGAGCCGAAGAGGGTGGTCGGGGACAGCGACGAAGCCGTGATGGGTGTAGAAGCGGGCAGCGGCCTGGTCGACGGCGTCCACCACGACGAGCCGGGCGGCAGCGGCTTCCCCGGCAACGACGGCCTTCCGCAGCGCCTCGGCGAGGAGTAGGGCACCGAGTCCCTGGCCTTGATCGCGAGCGTCGACGGCCAGTCGGGCGAGCAAGACCAGGCCGACGGGGTAACCCGGCAGGCCGCGTACAAGCGCTGGGGGTGCCTCGGCTCGCTGTACGGAGCCCGTCGTGAGGCTGAAGTAGCCGGCGACGCGTCCAGCGTCGACGAGCAAGGCCATGCCGCCACCATCGCGGGAGCCCCAATCAAGCCTGGCTTCCCGTCCTCCCGCAAGCGGATGGCGAGTTCACTCGGTCGTCGCAACACTCCGGCTGGGGCCGGCACTTCTCGAACGGCCGGAGGACTTCGCCTGGGTTGCGACAGTCAGCTTCATGACCCAGCGCCACTTGGCAATGCGACGGTCACGGACGAAACCGAACTCCTCAAACAGGTTCTCGGAGCCGGTGTGCAGGTAGGCGCCTCGCTGCGGGCCACGCCCGTCGAGCTGCTCGGGGTAGGCCTCGACGGCGCCTCCCCCAGCGTGGCCAATGGCGTTCAGCGCCGCGGCCAGTCCCGCGCGGGCCACGCCCCGGCGACGGTGCCCGCTTCCGGTGAAGATGCAGCCGATCCGCCAGTCCGGCAGATCGACGAGGTCCCTCTCGTAGGCTTTCGGGTTCTTGATCCTCGCCACTTCCGCAGGTGGCCCGTACTGGCACCAACCCACGCACTCCCTATCGTCGTAGACGAGGACCTGGTGCACAGTCCCGTCGTCGACGTGGGCACGCTTCGCCCGGCAGTTCGCTGCACGACTGCCCTGGAAGCCATCGGGGTGGAACCCGATGCACCAGCAACCACCCCAGACACCATTGTTCGCCTCCACCAGGGCAGCGAAGTCAGGCCACGTTGCCGGTGTGAGCGGCTGGGTCAGGTACTGGCCCGGTGGACGGGACGTCACGGGCCCAGCCTGCCCCAGTCTGCACCGGCGGCCAAGCGGTATCCGCATTGCTGGCTCCGGCAGTCTCCCCCGGCGGCGCATCGACCGCGGATGGGGGAGGATCCCGTCATGGCCATCAGTGCTCGCGTCTAGGAGGAACCCACGACATGCTGTTCGGACTGCACCTGCCGGATGTGACCTGGGACGGCGGGACGCCGGCGCTGCCGCAGCGTCTGGCCCAGATCGCGCGGCTCGCCGACGACGGCGGCTTCGACCGCGTCAGCGTCATGGATCACCTGTGGCAGATCGAGCACATCGGGCCGCGGGAGAACGAGATGCTCGAGGCGTACACGACGCTGGGCTTCTTGGCGGGCAAGACCGAACGAGTCACGTTGCTGGCCGTGGTCAGCGCCGTGACCTACCGCGAGCCAGGGCTGCTCGCCAAAGCGGTCTCCACCCTGGACGTGCTCTCGGGTGGTCGGGCGATGCTCGGTATCGGCGCGGGCTGGTTCGAAGCCGAGGCCCGGGGGCTGGGCCTACCGTTCCCGTCGTTGGCGGAGCGGTTCGAGCGCGTGGAGGAGGCGCTGCAGATCTGCTTGCAGATGTGGAGCGACGACGACGGGCCCTACCGGGGCAAGCACTACCAGCTCGCTCGGACCCTGAACTCCCCGCAGCCCGCGACGCGCCCGCGGATCCTCATCGGCGGGTCCGGTGAGCGCAAGACCCTGCGGCTGGTCGCAAAGTACGCCGACGCCTGCAACCTGTTCGACAGCCCCGAGCTGGCGCACAAGCTAGAGGTGCTCAAGCAGCACTGCGAGCGTGAGGGACGCGACTACAACGACATCGAGAAGACGGTGCAGACCCGCTTCGACCTCGGGGCAAATGGTGAGCGCGTCGAGGAGACCATCGAGCACCTGCATGAGCTCGCCGCACTGGGTTTGCAGGTCGCGCACGGCACCGTGATGGATGTCGGCTCCCTGAAACCACTTGAGCTGATGATCGAACGCGTCCTGCCCGCGCTGGCCGACGCATGAGGCTCGCCGACGTCACCGGCGTACGGGTACTGGTCACCGGCGGTACCAGTGGTCTGGGCCGGGCCATGGCACAGGCGCTGTCCGAAGGCGGTGCTCGCGTCGCCGTGACCGGTCGCCATCGAGAGCGTGCACAGGCAGTCGCACGAGAGTTGCCCGGCGACGTCGTCGGGATCGCCATGGACGTCCGGGACCCGGCATCGGTCGAGGGCGGTGTCGACGAGGTCGGTGCGGCCCTCGGCGGCATAGATGTGCTGATCAACAACGCAGGGATCGGCATGCGGACGGTCAACCCGCAGTTTCTGACCCGTCCCCAGCCGTTCTACCAGGTCCCTGCCACTGGGTTCGCGGACGTGTTCGCCACGAACGTCTTGGGCTACTTCCACGCGGCCCGTGCGGTCGTGCCCGCGATGGTGCAGGCCCGTAGAGGCAAGGTCATCAACGTCAGCATCAACGAGGCGACGATGGTTCGCGCCGGCTTCACCCCTTACGGCCCCTCTCGAGCCGCGACCGATGCGCTCTCCAAGGTCATGGCGGCCGACCTCGCCGGAACCGGGGTCGACGTCTTCCTGCTCCTGCCGGGTGGAGCGACGGCCACCGGGATGATCCCCGAAGGCACGCCAGCCGAGCTGCGGGGCACCCTGCTGGACCCGGCCGTCATGGGCCCGGCAGTGCGCTGGCTGTGTTCGAGAGCCTCCGACGGCCTGCGGGACCTGCGGATCGTGGCCGACGGTTTCGTACCGCCCACCTGAGGGCCACCTCGCACCGTCCGGGCGCTCACGCGAACCGGCGCCACCTCGAGAGCGCAACGTCTGGGCACTTGCGGAGCAAAAGTGCCCAGAAGTTGCGCTCTCGACGGCCGGGCGGCCCGGCCCGGGTCGGGTGACCTAGCCTGGCGCGCGTGCCCCGCCTGCTGCGTGCCGTCGCGCTCGCCCAGCTGCCGCTCGCTCGCACGCTCGACCTGCTGGCCGCCGCCCTGGCCGGTGACGGGGACGCCCTGCTGCCGGTGCCGCAGGACGAGCCCGGACGCCGGGCGCTGGCCGGCCTGCGTCCCGACACCCCCTTGCAACTGGGCGAGGACGACCAGAGCGACCCGACCGCGGTCGTCGTGGCGACGTCCGGTTCGACCGGTGACCCCCGAGGCGCCCTGCTGCCCGCATCGGCACTTCGGGCCTCGGCGAACGCGACCCTGAGCCGGCTCGGCGGCCCCGGCGTCTGGCTGCTAGCGCTCGCCCCCCACCACATCGCCGGCGTCCAGGTGCTGGTGCGCTCGCTGCTCGCCGACACCGAGCCCGAGGTGCTCGACCTGTCCCACGGGTTCACCCCCGAGGCCTTCACCCTGGCCACCGGCCGACTGCGCCGCCGGGCCGCGGGTCGGCGCTACGCCGCGCTCGTGCCGACCCAGCTGGCTCGGCTGCTCGATGCCGGGGGCGAGGCGCTCGCCGCGCTGACGTCGTACGACGCGGTTCTGGTCGGCGCGGCCGCGACCCCCGAGGCGCTGCTCGAGCGCGCGCAGCAAGCCGGCGTGCAGGTCGTGACGACGTACGGGATGAGCGAGACCAGCGGCGGCTGCGTCTACGACGGCCGGCCCTTGGACGGGGTGCGCGTCGACCTGGACGCCGATGGCCGGGTGCTGCTCGCCGGCCCGGTGCTGGCCCGGGGCTACCGGCTGCGCCCGCAGGCACCCGAGTTCGTCGAGCACGGCGGCCGCCGTTGGCTGCGCACCGACGATCTCGGCGAGCTGGACGGCGACCGGCTGCGGGTCGTCGGACGCGCCGATGACGTCATCGTCACCGGTGGCCTGAAGGTGTCGCCGGCGGCGGTCGAAGCCGTGCTCGCCGGGCTGCCCGAGATCGGCGAGAGCATCGTCGTGGGGGTGCCCGACCCCGAGTGGGGCCAGCTCGTCGTGGCGGTCCTGACCGCACGCGATCGCGCCAGACCGCCTGTGCTGCAGGAGGTTCGCGCGGCGGTGAGCGCCCGCCTGGGACCGGCCGCCGCACCGCGCCGGCTGGTGCTGGTCGACCACCTGCCCCTGCGCGGCCCCGGCAAGCCCGACCGCCGGGCCGCGGCGGATCTGGCCCGCTGAGCGAGCACGTCGGCGTCGCGAGAGGATGCCCCGGTGGCGACACCGCGGCAGTGGGTGCAGGGCGCCCGTCCCCGTACCCTGCCGGCCGCCGTGGCGCCGGTCGCGGCGGGCACGGGGGCCGCCGCCGCGCTGCACGCGGCGAACGCACCACGTGCCCTGCTCGCCCTGGCGGTGTCGCTGGCGCTGCAGGTGGGCGTCAACTACGCCAACGACTACTCCGACGGCGTCCGCGGCACGGACGACGCGCGCGTGGGGCCACTTCGACTGACGGCGTCCGGCCTGGCCCGCCCAGGACAGGTCCGGACGGCGGCGTTCGTGGCGTTCGCGGTGGCCGCGGCCGCCGGCCTCGCACTGGTCGTCGTGTCGCAGACCTGGTGGCTGCTCGCGGTCGGTGCCCTGTCCTTGCTCGCCGCCTGGTACTACACCGGAGGCGCCAAGCCGTACGGCTACCGTGGGCTCGGCGAGCTGTTCGTCTTCGTGTTCTTCGGCCTGGTGGCAGTCCTCGGCACCACGTACACGCAGGCCGGCCGCGTCTCGTGCCCTGCGCTCGCGGCGGCAGCGGCGATC
>DAIETC010000112.1 GCA_027345905.1 Kineosporiaceae bacterium
TCGGTCGCGCGCAGCACCTCGGGGGCGCGAGCCTTGGCCCGCACCCAGCTGGCCCTGGACGCCGTCCCGGCGCTGCTCGGGCGCGGCCAGGGGATCGGCTCGAACGCCTGGGCCGTGTCCGGCTCGCTCACGACGACCGGCAAGCCGCTGCTGGCCAACGACCCGCACCTGGCGCCGTCCCTGCCGGGGATCTGGTACCAGATGGGACTGCACTGCCGCCGGGTCGGGCCGCAGTGCCCGTTCGACGTCGCCGGCTTCACCTTCTCGGGCTTCCCCGGCGTGATCATGGGTCATAACGCGCAGATCGCCTGGGGCCTTACGAACCTGGGCACCGACGTCACCGACCTCTACCTGGAGCGGGTCGTCGGTGGGCGGGTCGAGGTCGACGGACGCCTGGAGCCGGTCCGCCAGCGCACCGAGACGATCGCCGTCCGGGGGGGCAGCCCGGTCACGATCACCGTGCGCTCGACGCGGCACGGCCCGATCGTGTCCGACGTGCTGCCGGACGCTGCAGCGGCCGGACGCGGGGCACCGGTCGACGGCGCGCAGGACCCGGTGTCGTACGACGTCGCGCTGGCCTGGACGGCGTTGACGCCGGGTCGCACGGCCCAGGCGGTCTTCGAGCTCGACGCGGCCACGGACTGGTCGCAGTTCCGCTCGGCGGCGCGCAACTTCGCGGTGCCGGCGCAGAACCTGGTGTACGCCGACGTGAGCGGCACGATCGGCTACCAGGCGCCGGGCGACGTCCCACTGCGCCGAGGTTTCGACGGACGCTGGCCCGTTCCGGGCTGGCTCAGTGGCTACGACTGGAAGGGCCGGGTGCCGTTCGCCGCGCTGCCGAGCCGGACCAACCCGGCAGACGGCCTGCTGGTCAGCGCCAACCAGCCACCGACAGCCGACCCGCTCCCCTTCCTGACCGCGGACTGGGACTACGGCTACCGGGCCGGGCGTATCCGGGATCTCTTGCAGGGCAAGGGTTCTCACAAAATTGGTGTGGCCGACATCAGGTCGATCCAGCTCGACACCCGCAACCCGATGGCCCCCGTCCTGGTCCCATACCTGCTGCGCACCAACTTGGGTCATGACACGTTCACCGCCGAGGCGCAGGTGCTGCTGAAGGACTGGGACTACACCCAACAACCCGGCTCGGCGGCCGCCGCCTACTACAACGCGGTCTGGCGCAACTTGCTGCGGCTGGGCTTCGACGACGAGTTGGGCGCCGACCTGGCGGCAGACGGCTCGGACCGCTGGTTCGAGGTCGTCACCCGGCTGCTGAACCGGCCGCGGGACATCTGGTGGGACAACAAGGCGACTGCCGGGCTGGTCGAGAGCCGGGACGAGATCCTTCGTCAGGCGATGGTGGCGGCCCGGATCGAGCTCACCAAGTCCTTGGGCAAGGAGCCCGCCCGGTGGCAGTGGGGGCGGCTGCACCGGCTCACCTTGCGCCATCCGGTCCTGGGCTCGGACTCGGTGCCCGCGCCGGTCCGCGCGCTGGTCAACCGCGGCCCCTGGCAGCTGGGCGGCGGGTCGGCCATGGTGGACGCGACCGGGTGGACGGCCTCGGAAGGGTTCAGCGTCGACCGGGTGCCCTCGATGCGGATGGTTGTCGACCTGGCCGACCTCGACCGGTCCCGGTGGGTCAACCTCACCGGAGCCTCGGGTCACCCCTTCGATGCGCACTACGCCGACCAGAGCGACGGCTGGGCCGAGGGGGCCACCTATGCGTGGCCGTTCGGGCGCGCCGCCGTGCTTAGCGCCACCACCCAGCGCCTGGTCCTGCGCCCGCAGTCGTGAGGCCGCGAGAGCTACCCCCACCTGTCGTGATCATGAAGTTGCGGTGCACTACGGCGTTCAGGGGACGGCATGCGTCGTCCGGCTCGTTGCCGAAGCGGTGGGTGCAGCCATGGGCGCAGGCAGGGTGACGCGATCGCAGCAGTTTGGCTGCACCCATGGCTGCTCTCAGGTGAGTGGCGGTGGTGCGGGGGCGGTGCAGGGGCGGTGCGGGGTGGTGGTCATCGGCCCGGCTCTGGGCCTCGTGCGAACCGGACGACGCGGCGCGGCGTGACCACTGCGTCCACGAGCCGGTCGTGGGCCGCCAGCGGCAACGGGTCGCCGAGCAGTTCCTCGTCGTGCAGCAGGGCGACGACCAGCGCGTCCGGACGGGTGCGGGTCAGGGCGCGGTCGTAGCTGCCGCCGCCTTGGCCGATCCGGGCGCCTGAGCCGTCCACCCCCAGTGCCGGCACCAGCACCACATCGGCGGTTCCGATCGCGTCGTGCCCCAGTCGCTGGCCGCCCGGCTCGAGCAGGCCCGGACGTAGGCCCGGACGCCGCGTGCCGTCGTCCAAGGCCCACAGCAGGTCCAGGTCCGGCTCGAGCACCGGCAGGAGGACCCGCACGTCTCGGGCGGCGAGCGCCTGAAGCAGCAGCGCGGTGGCCGGCTCGCCCGGGCGGGCGATGTAGGCCGCCACGACCTTCGCCCCGACGAGTTCGGGCAGGCCAAGGACGGCGCGCGTCAGCGCCTGGTCGTCGGGCCCACTGGCGACGAGCGCACCCCGGCGCTGGCGCAGCCGAACGCGCAGGGCGCTCTTGGCGGCCTGGATGGCGTCGGAATCGGCGCTCTGGCCACGAAAGGGGGACATTCGTGCCACGATGCCACGGGGCACCAGGGCCACGCAGCACCATGGCCACGCAGCACCAGCGCGAGGCATCAGGCCAGGGACACGACGGCGCAGGGAACACGACCCGGGGGTAACGGCCAGCCCAGGGGGACAGGCCAAGGGGAAACATGACGTCTGTACGGTCCAGGCTCGCGCTCGCGCTGATCCTCGTCCTGGTCGTGTCGGCGACCGCGGCGATCGCGGCTGTCCTGGTGCTGTCCGGCGCACAGCAGCGCTCGTCCGCGCGGACCGAGATGATGCAGCAGGCGTCGGCGAGCGCGACGATGCTGACCCAGCAGTGCCGCGCGCTCGGTGAGTCCGCGCATGCTTTGGCGTTGCAGGCCCACTTGGGTGACGTGGCCGCAGCCGCCCAGGACGTGGCGCGGCGAGAACCCGGCACCTTCGCCGCGGTCGTGCGCGGCGGGGCCTTCGTCGCCGTCGCCGGAGCCCGGCCGGACGGGCTGGCGACACCCCAGCTGTTGGGTCTGAGTTGCGCGCTGCGCCAGCAACCGGTGAGCGCGCCGGCTGTGCCCAGCGGCCCGGCGGTGATCGTCCAGACCGCGGACCTCACGGGCACCGCGGTTGGTGGCACGGCAGTTGGTGGCACCGCGGTTGGTGGCACGGCAGTTGTGGGGCGCGTGTTCGACGGCGCCGACCTGCGGGCGCTGTTGACCGTCATGTCGGCACCGCGGGGCAGCGCGGTTGCGCTCGCCTGCCCCGGTGGCAGGGGCGCGTCCAGCGCCTCGGGGCACACGGCGCTGCTGCTGCGCGAAGCGGCTGCCAGGGGCGCCGAGAACGTGATCGACGGCTGGCAGGTGGCCTCGGCGCCTGCGGTGCCCGGGCAGGTGTGCGCCGTGGCCGCCGGTATCCGTATGCCGGACACCACCGCAGTGAAGGTCGCGGTGGTGCTGATGCTCGTCGGTCTGCTGTTGGCGCTCGTGCTGGTGCCCCGGCTGGCCGACAATCTCACTCGCCCCATCGTCGCGGTGACCGAGGCGGCCGAGCGCGTCGCGCGCGGCGACCTGAGCAGCCGCCTGCCCACGGGTGGCGACAGCGAGCTGGGCCGGCTCTCGGTCGCCTTCAACCACATGAGCTCCGAGCTGCAGCTGAAGCTTGGTGAGCTCGAACGCAGCCGCGACCTGCTGCGCCAGAACCTGCGCCGGCTCGCCGACACGCTGCAGCGGACGCACGACCTTGATGGTCTGCTGATGACGGTGCTGGGCGCCGCGATGTCCGCGACCTTCGCCCGGCGGGCCAGCGTGTGGCTGGTCGAGGGCGGCACGGTCGTCGCGCGGGTGTCGGCGCCGGCCGGCGCCCCGACCCCGGCGTCCCGCCGGCTGCCGATCGGCACCGGCCTGGCCGGTGAGGTGGCGGTCGACGGCGTGCCCCGTCGACTGGGGCACGCTCACCAGGACCGTACGACGGTGCTGACCGGGCCAGCCCTGGCGGCACCGCTGCGGCGCGGGTCGGACGTACTCGGAGTCATCGTGGTCGAACGCGAGGCGCAGCAACCGGCGTTCGACACCGACGACGAGGCGATGCTCGTCTCGCTGGCCGGTCCCGCGGGGATCGCGGTCGACAACGTGCTGCTGCACCGTGAGGCGCAGCGGCTCTCGGTGACCGACCCGCTCACCGGGGTCGGCAACCTACGGCACATGACGACCACCCTCGCGCGGGAAGTGGAGCGAGCCAGCCGGTTCGGGCGGCCGCTGGCGGTGCTGTTGCTCGACCTGGACCACTTCAAGAACGTCAACGACACGCTCGGTCACACGAGCGGCGACGCCGTCCTTCGCGAGCTGGCCGACCGGCTGTGCCGCTGCGTGCGTGAGGTTGACACGGTGGCGCGCTACGGCGGCGAGGAGTTCGTCGTCATCGTCCCCGAGACCGATGTTGCTGGCGCCGAGAACCTGGCCGAGCGGCTCCGCGCCGTCGTCCGTGACGAGCCTTTCGTGGTGGGCGAAGCTCTCGTGCCGGTCACCGTCTCGGTGGGGATCGCCGCGCTGCCTACCCATGCCCGCAGCGGCAGCGGGCTGGTCCGCGCCGCTGACCTGGGGCTGTACGCCGCCAAGCGGTCCGGGCGGGACCGCTGCGAGGTGGCGCCGATCACCGGCGTCGTCCCCGCAGGTGAGGATCCGGGCGACCGGTAATGTTCGAGTCATGACCTCCCGGGCCGAGCGTGTGACCAAGGCGGTCATCCCCGCCGCTGGCCTTGGCACCAGGTTCTTGCCCGCTACCAAAGCCATCCCCAAGGAGATGCTGCCGGTCGTCGACCGTCCGGCCATCCAGTACGTCGTCGAGGAGGCCGTCGCGGCCGGACTGGACGACGTGCTGATGATCACCGGGCGCAACAAACGCGCCCTGGAGGACCACTTCGACCGGCACTGGGAGCTCGAGCAGGTGCTGGAGGCCAAGGGAGACCGGTTCCGGCTCGACCGGCTGCGCCGCTCGACGGTGCTGGCCGACGTGCACTACGTGCGCCAGGGTGACCCGCTGGGACTGGGTCACGCCGTGCTGTGCGCCGAGAAGCACGTCGGCGACGAGGCGTTCGCGGTGCTGCTCGGCGACGACCTGATCGACGCCCGTGACGAACTGCTCGCCCGCATGCTGCGCGTACGCGCCGAACGAGGCGGCAGCGTCGTGGCGCTCCTGGAGGTGGCGCCCGAGCAGGTTCACCTTTACGGGTGTGCCGCGGTGCTGCGCACCGACGAGGACGACGTCGTCCAGGTCACCGGGCTGGTCGAGAAGCCCGACGCCGACCAGGCGCCGAGCAACCTGGCTGTCATCGGCCGGTACGTGCTCGACCCGGCGGTGTTCGCCGCCTTGCGCCGGACCTCGCCGGGACGCGGCAACGAGATCCAGCTCACCGACGCCCTGCAGTCCCTCGCCGCGGGCGAGCAGGCGGGCGCCGGCGTGTGGGGGGTCGTCTTCCACGGCCGGCGCTACGACACGGGCGACCGGCTGGACTACCTCAAGGCCGTCGTCCAGCTGGGCGTGGAGCACGAGGAGTTCGGCGAAGACTTTCACGTCTGGCTGCGCGAGTGGGTGGCCGCGTCATGATCGCACTGGAAGACCACCTGCAGCGCTGCGTCGAGGCGGTGCACCCGCTCGACCCGATCGAGCTGTCACTGTTGGAGGCGCAGGACTGCGTCCTGGCCGCGGACGTCGTCAGCCCGCTGGAGCTGCCCGGCTTCGACAACTCCGCCATGGACGGTTACGCGGTCTACGCCCGGGACGTGGCCGGTGCCACCGAGAGCTCGCCGGTGCGCCTGCCCGTCGTCGGCGACATTCCGGCCGGGGCGCTGCGCCAGACCCAGCTGGCGCCGGGCCAGGCCGTGCGGATCATGACGGGGGCCCCGATCCCGCAGGGGGCCGATGCGGTCGTGCCGGTCGAGTCCTCCGACGGGGGGGTGCGCGAGGTCCAGCTTCGGGCGCACGCCCCGCTCGGCCAGCACATCCGACGGGCAGCCACCGACGTGCGGATCGGGGACGTCGTCCTGTCGGCCGGCACCGTGCTCGGCCCGGCGCAGCTCGCGCTGCTCGCTGCGGTCGGGCGCGCTCGGGTGAGCGTGTTCCCGCGCCCACGGGTGGTGGTCCTGTCGACCGGCAGCGAGCTGGTCGAGCCGGGGCAGCTGCCGGGCTTCGGCCAGGTCGTCGACAGCAACGGCATCATGATCACGGCGGCCGCGACCGATGCGGGGGCCCGTCCCTACCGGGTGGGGCTGGTCCGCGACGAGCCGCACGCCTTCTTGCAGACCCTGACCGACCAGCTGGTGCGGGCCGACCTGGTGGTGACCACCGGGGGAGTCAGCGCCGGCGCGTACGACACGGTCAAGGAGGTGCTCTCCCAGCTGGGCACCGTGTGGTTCGGCAAGGTCGCCATGCAGCCCGGTATGCCGCAGGGCTTCGGCACCGTCGGGCCCGACGCCACTCCGATCTTCACCCTGCCGGGCAACCCCGCCAGCGCGTTCGTGTCCTTCGAGATGTTTGTGCGCCCGGTGATCCGCAAGCTGGCCGGGCACACCGCCCTGTATCGGCGCAGCGAGACGGCGATAGCGCTCGAGTCGTGGACGGCGCCCGCCGGCAAGATGCAGCTGGCCCGCGGCGAGCTCGGCACCGCGGACGACGGTCGGCGGGTCGTGCGCCTCGCCGGGGGTCAGGGCTCCTACGTGCTCGGCGGCCTGGCCCAGGCCAGCTGCCTGGTCGTGGTGCCACCGGAGGTCACCCGGGTGCAGGAGGG